>DAOOQY010000313.1:0-5591 GCA_035389025.1 Verrucomicrobiota bacterium | reverse complement strand
GGCCTATCGGCCCTCCGACACTCGCTCTCTGAGGCCCGCCCTCAGCCACCGGCGGCTGGATCGACACGACACCGCGTTCACAAACAGGCAGAGCAGAATCCACAAACTGAGGATCCCGGCAACCTCCTCCTCGTCACGAAATCCCATGGCAACCGGAATGGCCACACCCAGCGCCGCCCAGGCCACACCGTTCAGTCGCACATACGACGTCCCCGCCGCTTTCAAAGGCGTTGCGCTCCTCAGCGATTCCCGCAAACACAACCATCTCAAGGCGGCGAAATCCGACAATGTCACCAAGGCGCCGCCAATGAACCCGACACTGAAGATGGCGCCCGCGCCGTGATCCATCCGGAGTTGCGCGGGGAACATCAGCACGCACAGTTGCAGAGCCCCGTTCATCCCGAGCAGAAGCCACAACGGCCAACGGAACGCCCGCTTCAACGCCCGATGATGCGCATCCACGACGTCGCCATTCGTCACAGGCGTCACAAGCAACGTCTCGAGTGCGCCGCTCCGCCGATCCTCGACCAGTGGTGCCGTGGCGCTCACCGCAAGCTGAATCCGGGTGACCAGGTGCAGCGCATAGGCCGTGCAGAATGCGGCGATGAACCCCTCTCGCCAATGCCTGGTGGTCACCGATGTCACCAGCATGATCAGAAAGAAACAAAGCCCGGCTCCGCGCACCAAGCGAAGCCAGATCGGCTCCCCGAACCGCCTCTCAAACAACCACTCCAATGGGGCGCGGTCACGCATGGCAGACAGATTTGCGCCGGCCATCGCGCGCAAACCATGCCGGCGTTTGCCCGGAACCGACATTCTCGCCCGCCCGCCCGCCTCGTTTCGATGCCAAAGCCACGGCAGCATCCAGCCCGAGATCGCAAGCAACACCGCGCTCAACCCCGCGATCAGGACCAACGATCCCCAATACAAAAAAGCCCCGGAGTGGCCCGGCGCAACAGAACCGCCTCGCATCCCGTAATTGGCCTCAAAGGCAAAGACCATCGACGTCAGGGGCGAGATTTGTGCCGGTCCGATCATCGACCCCATACGCTGCGTCAACAGGGTTTCAAGAAACGGCTCCAGCCACGGCAAAAGGGTGATCAGGATCATGCACACGGCAGAAGCAAGCACGGCGGTCTGGGCCTCGAGGGCGATCGTCGACCAGAACATGCCGACAGCGAGCGAGAGCAGCAGCGACGCCATCAACACGAGCAGGATGCGCGTCACCTCCGCCCAGCCAACCCCGCCCATCAGGAGCGGGATGAACAGGATCGGGAACGCCCCGAGCAGCGCGTAGCCCACCTGCAGCGAATGGATCGTCGCCTTGCCCAGCACGATCTGCCAGCCCTTCAACGGGGTGAGAAAAAGCAGACCCAGCGTGCCGCCCCGCTTCTCGAGACTGATCGCATCGGCCGTCAGGTATGTGCCCGAAAAGAGGCACTGGACCAGTCCGCAGACCCCCAGGCACATGAGAACCCACTGCCCCCTCTCTCGAGCCGACACGTCCGGAAGCGCCAGCCCGAACGCCAAGGCCACCATGGCTCCGACGCCGAAGACCACCCGCACATGCCAGGTCTGACTCCGCCTCGAGGCCACCTGCAGTTCACGCTGAATCACCGGTCGCATGGCTACCCGCAGCCGACTGGAGCATGAGCCGAATCCGAACTCAAGCCAATCGACCGCGCCTTCAAATGAGCCTTCAAATGAGCTTGCTCCCAACGGAAATCCAGGCAAAGTATAGCCGTGCAGTGCCAAGACCGGCACCCGGTCGCACCCATAGCTCAATTGGATAGAGCATCTGACTACGGATCAGAAGGTTTCAGGTTCAACTCCTGATGGGTGCGCCACTCGTTTCTACCAATGTTTACAGGGGTTTGCTCCACTTCTCAATTCTCCATTCGAGAACAGAGAATTCTTCACGCTGCCACTTTGCTGCCACTTTTGAAGTTCCCGTTTGCTCCAATGTCGCCCAACCGACCCGCCAACCGACTCCCGTCCTGCGCCCTCCTGCTTGCGGCGGAATGCCGCAGGTGCGCCCGGTGGGACATGCATGATCAAACATCGCCAGGACGACCCGCGCCTTGATCGGAGTGTGAGAGTCCGGAAAGGCGGCTTGATTGTGCACGGCGCAGGTCACTCGCTTCCGAACGCCTGACCGCCACCCGCCGCCGGCTCGATGCGGCGACCGAGGCGCACCAAAGGACCAGAGATGGCGGGCGCGGTCGAGCGCACCAAGAGGGGGGGGAGGGGGGTGAACCGGCGCAGGGGGCCTCGATGGTGCATGGATCAGGCGCGGGAGAAATTTTGCGCATGTGAGCCGACAACCGATCGCCCGCGTGCCACCTGCTTCCAGCGAACGACCAGCCGGGATTCCCTTGTACCACTGCCCTGGCGCATCCAAAAACATCCGCGTCAGACGTTACGGATGCAGCAGATCAGATCGGTCTGGAAAGTGTACGGCTTACGGCAATTGGCGCGTTACTCAGAGACAGGCGGCTGAATGGCTATGGTGAGCAGATCCTCAAGAGCAAGCATGATTGGATCGTCCTGGTAGGTGGCGCGCAGCCGGCGAACGCACCTTGGCCTCGCCTCAGATGGGACGCCTTGATTTCGGCATCCCATAGGAGTCCTCGATTGAATTTAAAGCTGGTCAGCCGCTCATTCCACGCTTTCCACTTCCAACCGTGGACGACCAAGCCAAGTCGAGCGAAGACCTTGCTGCCATGCCACTTTGTCCAGTTGCCGTCATTCGGATACCCAGGATCGCCCGATTCATCCACAAACATCATGTGCATACCTGCCTCCGTTCTTTCCTCGTTCTGTTGGGCTGTTCCGGAATTCCGGCAATCGAACCTGGCCGGTCATCAGGTGGTGCAGCAGCGATGCGAAGAGCGATGCCAGGGCGGATCGGCGCGACTCCAAGGCTGCCGACTCCGCGTCGACCCCCTTGTGGTCGCAGTGACGATCTGGCGCGCCGAAGGCGCAACGATTCGTCAGCCCAGGGCAACCCCCTGGGAACTCGGTCGTCAAAGGGGGCCAAGCCCTGAAAGGGCGAGACTCCGTGTCCACAGCCGCGTGCTCGACGTCTGCTCGCCCCGAATGCCGCCCCTTCAGGGCGGGCTGTAATGTAATGGGCCGGTGTCCCAGGGCGTTGCCCTGGGCTGGTGAATTCTCGCCCCTTCGGGGCAGCCCGAACGAGGGGAAGCGCAACAGACGGCGGTGGAAGATTGGATTCATGCGGGTGCTTCCGGCGTCACCGCGCGCCTTGGAGCTTTGGCGTTGGGAAACTCCGGCAGGCCCCCCTGCGCCGCGCCAGCTCGCATCGCGGCAGGCAGGCGGACCTGGCCGGTCATCAGGTGGTGGAGCAGCGAGGCGAAGAGTGACGCCAGCGCGGCCCGGCGCATCTCCAAAGCCACCAGCTTCGCGTCCACCGCCGCCAATTGCCGCGCAATCTCCCGCTGCTCGGACAGGGGAGGAACGTCAACCATGATGCCGCTGAATGTGTTTCTGTTCAGGGTTGGCACCGCGACCCCGGCGCGGAATCGCGTCAGATCAAGCATTCCGAGCTTGTGGTAAACGAACTTCACGTCGTTGCCGTGAAAGTCCTTCACGTAGAGAACGACGTTGTGCGCCCAGAAGTCTCGGTTGATGAAAAGCGGTTTCCCCGCCGACGAACCGCTTCTCACCACGGTCACGCCAGGCCCCTTCACGTTCGCCTCACGATGGAAGCCGATAATGCTCGTGGCTCCAATAACCGGCACAGTGCCGTCTTCGAAATCCTCGCGCCGCAAATCCTGGCCCCTTTGCAGGGTCACGAAATCATCGAATCTCTTGGTCGGCCAAGAAGATGGCGCTGGGCCGATCTCGGTTTCTTGAAGTTCCACTCGGTCGGCCTGGGCGAAGGGGACGGGGCCGTAAGTGAAGAGGTGGTGCAGGAGGCTGGCCTTGAGTTGGCGCGTGGCGGCCAGGACCTGCTCGCACGCCTCCTTCGCCCGCTGCACCGTCCGCAACACCGCCGCAATCGCCCGCTGCTCAGGAAGGGGAGGCTTAGCAATCCCCAGCGTCTTCAGCTTCCCTTGGTTGATCGAACTCTGCCCCACGGCTCGCGCTGCTAGACCAATGAAGACGCCCCGACTGCGAAGCTGCTGACATTGGTAATGCAGGAACCACGGATCCATGCACTCGTTTGCCCGTAGCAGCAGGAGGTTCATGCCGTGCAGCAGCCGTTGGTTGACGCTTTCGTAGATGGCCGTGCGCCCGAGCTGTGGCTCGCTGTTGATGTGGCTAAACAGAATGTCGCCGGTTTGCATCGCGTATCGGCCCACCTGTTCCTCGGTGGCCTCAGCGACGTAACCAACCTTTTGCGGGTTGATTCGGTCCTCGGAGATGGTCTCGATGCGCGTCACCGGATGGCCAATCCCACCTCGGTTCTGCGTCGCAGTCAGCCCATTGCGAATCAGAGCCAGGCAATCACCGAGAGGCCGCATCTGCCATCCCTCCGGCAACTCGCTCTCTTCCGCTGCTTCAACGCGGGATGGATTCTGCTTGGCCGAGTTCCCACGGCGTTGCCCTGGGCTATTGCCCTTTGCCCCTTTGGGACTGGGGGTGTGGCACGTTGCGGGATTGGTGGCGAGCCGCGTCGCTGGGTTCGCCGCGTTGCGTTCGTCCCACGCCGATTCACCCCGGCACGCAGGCTGACAGAACTCCAGCAGGCATTGCGCCTCTGCGTCTCTGCGTCTGCGTGTTTGTCGGGCGGGTCTTTGCATTCGCTTCCGACTCATGCGTGGTTCCTGGATCGTGCGCTGGTGCGTTGGCCCCCGCGCCGAAGGCGCAACCACTCGCTAGCCCAGGGCAACGCCCTGGGAACTCGGGCCCAGAAACAAGACGAGCCCTGAAAGGGCGAAACTCGGTCAATGCCACACATATCGTTCGTCAAATGCCACGCGGTATTTCTCCAGAAAGCGGCGAAACTCATCCTGAAACGAGAGATGCCGATGATGCTCCTCCTGCCGCTGAATGTAGCCCACCACCGTGGCTGCCTGCGATTCCCCGACCGAGAACGCACCATAGCCCGCCTGCCAGGCAAACGTCGGAGCACCCTGTGTTTTCATCCACTTCGAGGAGCCTATCTTCACCTCCTCCACCACGTCGCTCAGGGTCACGGTGCGTCCGAGCGTGAAGAGGATATGCACATGGTCATTGGTGCCGCCGGTTTGGAGTGACGGACACTTGAGGTTGTCCAAGATGCCGACGAGATAGGCGTGCAAATGAGGCCGCACGGCGTCGTTGATTGTCGGCTGACGGTGCTTCGTGCTGAAGATCAGGTGCGCGAGAATCTTGGACAGGGACTGTGGCATGACGGGTCACGCCCCTTCAGGGCTTGGGATGTTTGGGTTGGACGAGTTCCCAGGGCGTTGCCCTGGGCTGACGAATGGCGCCCCTTCGGGGCTGGGATATAGCCGCGCGTGGGCGGACACAGACAAGGTTGTCCGGGTGGAGGTCTGGCGCGTCGTCGGAGGCGTGGCGGGCATTGCGGCACTGGTGGCGAGCCGCGTCGGTGGTTTGGCCGCGTCGCCTTCGTCCGACGCTGA
>DAOOQY010000312.1:0-5598 GCA_035389025.1 Verrucomicrobiota bacterium | reverse complement strand
CGCGCATCCTGCTCCGGGACGGACGGCTGCCGCTGCGGCGTGTGAACGGCTGCGTCGAGGTCGCGACGAGCCGGCTCTTTGCCACGCAGGGACTCGATACCCTGCGGACGATGACGGGGCTGCGGCTCAAGGCGGTGCTGGCGCCCAGCGAGGCGATCCAGCGCGAGATGAAGAAGCGGCTCGGCGTCGGGGCCGACACTATCGACACCCTCGACGAGGAGACGACCTTCCAGGTTGTCGAGGAAGGCGACGAGGAAGACACGAATCTCGACACCGCCGCCGAGGACGCGTCGATCATTCGGTTCGTCAACCAGGTGTTGCGGGATGCGATCGACCTGCGCGCCTCCGACATTCACCTCGAACCATTCGAGGACGAGCTGCGCATTCGGTACCGCATCGACGGCGTGTTGCAGGAGGTGCCTGTGCCGGCCCAGGTCAAGCGGTTCCAGCCGGCAATCGTGTCGCGCGTCAAGATTCTCAGCCACCTCAACATCGCCGAGAAACGCCTCCCCCAGGACGGGCGCATCAAGATCCGCGTCGACGAGAACGAGGTGGACATCCGGGTCTCGGTCATTCCGATGCTGCACGGCGAGGCGGTCGTGCTGCGTCTGCTGCGCCAGAGCGCGACGCTGCGCGGAATGCAGGAATTGGGCATGGACGCCTACGAAGCGCGCAGCTTCCGGCGCGTCCTGGGTCTCCCGCACGGCATCGTGCTGGTGACAGGCCCGACCGGCAGCGGCAAGACCTCGACCCTTTACACCGCGCTCCACGAAATCAACGACTCGGTTCGCAAGATCATCACGATCGAGGATCCGATCGAGTACCAGCTCCGGGGCGTGAACCAGATCCAGGTTTCCGAGAAGGCCGGTCTGACATTCGCCCGCGGGTTGCGCTCGATTCTGCGTCACGATCCCGACGTGATCCTGGTGGGCGAGATCCGGGACCAGGAGACGGCGCAGATTGCTGTGCAGGCCTCGCTGACCGGGCACTTGGTCTTTTCAACCCTGCACACGAACGACGCCCCGGGCGCCTTGACGCGCTTGGTCGACATGGGTGTCGAGCCCTATCTGGTGGCTTCGTCGCTCGAAGCCGTCGTGGCCCAGCGCCTCGTGCGCGTCCTCTGCACACAGTGCAAGCAGCCCGACACTTCCGAGACCGCCCAGGCCCTCAAGGCCCAGCTCGGGTTCCCTCCCGACACCATCATCTATCGCCCGGTCGGATGCCGGGCCTGCCGCAACACCGGCTACCATGGGCGCCGGGCGATCTTCGAGTGGATGGACACCCATCAGGAGATCCGCCGGATGGTCCTCAACAGCCGGTCGAGCGACGAAATCCGCGAGGCCGCGCGGCGCGGAGGCATGCGGACGCTTGCGGAGGACGGCTGGCGCCTGGTGCGGCTCGGAGTGACGCCGCCCGAGGAAGTCCTCCGCGTCACCAAGGAACAATCCCCGGCGGGCGAGGTCGAAGCCGACGCGCCGGTCGCTCCCGCCCCAGCCGAGGCGGCGGCGTGATCCGGTCGCGGCTCCACCCGCAGCCGGAATTCCCGAACCCCAACATGCGCAGTCGACAGATCCAACTTCATGCCGCGGCGCGCGGGTTCCAGGATTCCGCGAACTGACATCAGCCCAACGCCATGCCGATCTATTCCTATCGCGCGATGACGCCGAGCGGCACGATCACCGAGGGGCAGATCGAGGCGGGCGGGCGCCAGGACGCTTTTCGCCAAATGGAAGGGCGCGCGCTGCGTCCCATCAGCCTCACCGAGCGCGCCGGCGGACCCAATGGCAAGCCCAACGGCAAGATGTCGCCGTCTGCGGCCGCCCCCTCCGCGTCCGGCGCACTCTGGGGCGGGGGCCAGCGGATCACGCCGCGGATTCTCGAGAACTTCACACGCCTGCTCTCGAGCTTGCTGGCTGCGGGCGTGCCCCTGAGCCGCGCCCTGGTGATCCTCCACAAGGAGACTTCGTCGCCGGCCGCCCGCGCCAAATGGAAGGAAGTGTACGATCTCGTCGTGGATGGCATGTCGCTGGCCGACGCGATGGCGAAGTCGCCGGACACCTTCCCGCGCGTCTACGTGGCGATGGTCGAGGCGGGTGAAACCGGCGGTTTTCTGGACGTGGTGCTCGGCCAGATTGCCGATTTCCAGTCGCGCGAGAAGGAACTGCGGGCCAAGGTCATGGCGGCCCTGTTGTACCCGACCATCCTGCTGGTGCTGGCGATGGCGGTCCTGACGTTCCTGCTGGTCTTCTTCATCCCCCGTTTTCAACTGATCTTCACCGGCTTCGGCGCGCAGTTGCCGCTTCTGACCCAACTGATCGTCTCGGCAAGCGACCTCCTCCGCGGCTACGGCCCAATCCTCGCCGTGGGCGTGGTGGTCGGCGTCTACTGGATGCGAACCTGGCTGGTGTCCGAGCAGGGGCGCCGGGCGTGGGAAGGTTGGATTCTGCGCATGCCGGTGATCGGGCCGCTGGTGGCGCGCTTCGCAATGGCCCGGTTCTGCCGAATGCTCGGCACGTTGCTGGGTGCCGGTGTCCCGCTGATCAACGGCCTGAATGTCGCGCGCCGCTCGATCGGCAACCAGGTCCTCGTGGACGCCGTGGCGGCGTCGATCGAGCGCGTGAAGGAAGGCAAACAACTCGGGCCAAGCCTCAGCGATTGCCGGCATTTGTTCCCGGGCTCGGTGCTCGAGATGATCTCCGTGGCCGAGGAAAGCGCCAAACTCGACCAGGAGTTGGTACGCATCGCCGACGTGACGGAGGCCGACCTCGATCGCCAGCTCAAGACAGCCGTGGCCATGGCCGAACCGCTGATGCTTTTCGGCATCGCGGCGCTCATCGGCACGATCTTCATCGGGATGGTCATCCCGATCTTCACCTTGCAGGACTACATCAAATAACCCTCAACCCGCACCCCCATGATATTCCCAACTCGAAATGCTCCTCGCAGACGCCCCCTGGGCGCGCGCGCACACTCCCCCGCCGGCGACGCCGGCGATCTCTCCTCTGCCCCCCGGCAATTCACTGTGTCTCTCCATGCGCGGACAGGCGCGCAAACGCTCCGGGCCGGGGCCTGTGAGCCCGCACCGGGCGGCCACGGGGGGGGCGGGAGGGCCCACGCGCTGGGGCAGCGGGCGTTCACGCTCATCGAGTTGCTGCTGGTCCTGGTGATTCTGGGCATTCTCGCGGCGATCGTGGTGCCCAAGTTCTCCGGACGCACCGAGCAGGCGCGCGAGACAGCCGCCCGCTCACAGCTCGCCACATTCGGAACGGCGCTCGATGCCTTCGAGGTGGACAACGGCTACTACCCCAAAGGCCGCGACGGCTTGCAGGACCTGATCGTGCAGCCGCGCGACGCGAAGAGCTGGCGCGGGCCGTACCTCAAGAGCGAGGTCCCGGTGGATCCGTGGGGCAATGCCTACATCTACGAATGCCCCGGCCGGTACAACCCCAGCGGCTATGACCTGATGTCGATGGGACCCGATGGCCGCGAGGGCGGGGACGATGACATCGGCAACTGGCTCCGGGCCGACCAGCGGCAGCGCTAGAGAACAGACGATTTCCGCGATGCGCACGCATCATCAACTCGAACGCCGGACCCCGGCTGCGATCGGATCGCAGGCCTCCGGGCGCGCCTTCACGTTGCTCGAGTTGATCCTCGTGATGGCTCTGTTGTTGACAGTGCTCGCAATCGCCGCGCCGTCCCTGGCCCAGTTCTTCCGCGGGCGCTTCCTCGATGGCGAGGCGCGGCGCTTGCTGGCCATGACGCGCTACGGCCAAAGCCGGGCGGTGTCCGAGGGCGTGCCGGTTCTGTTGTGGCTCAACGCCGAATCGAACCAGTATGGACTGCGGATCGATCCGCGGTTCCGCATCGAAGACACCAACGCGCTCTGTTTCGACTGGAGCGAGCAGATCGAGATCGAGGCCGGTGTCGCCGAATTCGCCACCAATGTCATGCCGTGGCAGGTCTCCACCATGCTGTCGGATCGAATGGTCAAGATCTACTTCCTCCCCGACGGCTCGATCAGCGACATCAGCCCTTCGCGGCTGCGCCTGCGGGAGCAGGACGAGCAGGGCCGGCCACGCCGGCAGGAGGAAGGCGAGATCTGGATTGTGCAGAGCCTCAATCGGCTGCGCTATGAGATTCCCGAAGAACCACCGCCCGCTGTCCGGCGCTAAGCGACGCTGCGCCGGCTTCACGCTGGCGGAAGTTCTCGCCGCGCTCGTGTTTATGGCCATCGTAATCCCGGTGGCGGTCGAGGGGCTGCGTCTGGCCAGCCAGGTCGGGCAGGTCGCCCACCGCAAGGCGATCGCTCTGCGCCTGGCCGAGAATATCCTCAACGAGATCATCGTCACCGGACAGTGGCAGCAGACTTCCCAGCAGGGCACGATCGAGGAAGGCCCGCTCGAGTTCTTCTGGCGGCTCCAGGCCGAGACATGGATCGACGGCGTCCTGCAGATCGTCTCCGTGCAGGTCATCTTCCCGGTGCAAGGCCAGGAGTATGACGTCCGGTTGAGCACCCTGGCTGACAATTCAATACCAGTCGAGACCGCCACCTCGACCTCGACCTCGACCTCGACCTCCACATCCGGCCAGACGCGATGAGAACCCGCCGTCCATCCTCCAGCAGCCGAGGGGGCGCCTTCACCCTCATCGAGGTGCTCATCGCGACGGCGGTGTTCGCCCTTGTGCTGGTGTCGATGCACGGCGTGTTCTATGGCGCCCTCCGCTTGCGAAACAAGACGACCGCCGAGGTCGAGAAGGTCATGCCGCTCCAGCACGCCCTCGCCATCATCAAACGCGACCTCGAAGGGCTGGCCGCACCCGGCGGCACCCTGACCGGCGCCCTCCAAACTTCGCCGACCAATGCCGTCGCCCCCCGTGGACGCGTCATGAGCGGTCCCCCTCTCTGCACCGCCACGGGCCAGCTCTACGACACGCTGCCGTGGGCCGAGCTTCAGAGAGTCACCTACTATCTGGCCGAGCCGACCAACCGCACATCCGGGTTCGGTCTCGATCTGCACCGCGCCGTGACCCGCAACCTGCTTCCCGTCCTGGTCGAGGACGAGCCCGAGGACCAATGGCTGATGGGCGGGGTCGAGCGCATCGAGTTCTGGTTCCACGACGGCAACGCATGGCGCACGACGTGGGACTCGACGTCCGAGACCACGCCGTTGCCGCGGGGCGTCAGGATGGATTTGGAACTGACACCCCAGCCGGACCAGCAATACGATCAGCCGGTCATCTCGGTGGTCGTCCCGCTGCTGGTCCAGGCCTCGACCAACACGACCAGCCAGGCCAGCCAATCCGCCAGCGGGACCGGCGGCTCGGGAGGATCATGATGAGCCCGATGCGCGCCCCATCCAAGCGTTTCGGCGCCAGCCCCCCGATCGCCTTCGGACCGTCCAGGAGGCATGGACGAGAGACATTCAACGTCCAACTCTCAACTCTCAACTCTCAACTCCCAACTCGTCGGTCCGCCCCGCGCCGCGGATCGGTGTTGATCATCGTGCTCTGGATTGCGTTTGGCCTGGTGGCCGTCGCCCTCTATTTTGCGCAGTCGATGCTCTTCGAGTTGCGGGCGGTGGATCAACGGGTTGC
>DAOOQY010000311.1:0-5610 GCA_035389025.1 Verrucomicrobiota bacterium | reverse complement strand
GCCTTCGAGCATTTCCGCGCCGCGATCAAGGCCGTGCCCGATTACGCCTCCGCCCACAACAACCTCGGCAACGCGCTCCGTCAACGCGGTCTTGTGGCCGAGGCGACCGACGCATTTCTCAAGGCCTCGCAACTCGACACCAACTATTGGCAGGCCCGCTTCAATCTGGCCAACTCCTACGTCGCTCTCGATCGCCTGGATGACGCCATCGCCGAATACGAAGCCGTCCTGCGGATCGAGCCCGATTTCGCCCCCGCTCACCAGGCGCTCGAACAAACGCGCCTGAAGAGGGAATCGCACACTCCTTAAGCCGCATATTTCACACCCCGTGCGAGCACAGGGCGGGCAGACTTCGCAAGAGGACTGCTATGCGGCTTAGAAAGGCAAAACCGCGCCAGGAACCGGCAGGCCTGCGCGGATGCAGCCGACCGAGGGCTCGCACGGCAGCAGACTCCGCTCGACAAGCGCGGGCAGCGCCCGATCGAGTTCAGCCGCGAGCGAGCGACAATCCCCGGACGAAAGCCTCAACGGCGCCGCGGCCGCATCCAAAAACCCGCACAGGGTCCGGCCCCCATAGTGCAGCAGCCCCTGACGCATGGGGATCGAGTAGACGGAAAGCATGACACCGTAAACAAGCGGGTGCCAAGCCCTGGCCCGCCCCGCCCCGACCGCCTCCCAGTACCGGCGGACAAGGCGCACGTCGTTGAGAGGCTGCAACCGCCGCAACTGCGCGCGCCCCACAGCCCGGCTCGCCGCGGCAAAACGGCTCAGCCGGGCGTCCTGGCCCAATTGCCGATCCAGACGCAGGAGTTCGCGAACCTCGTTCCGGTCCGCATGCCAACGCGCCCGCTGGATCGCCGTCAATTCGACCGGCCCGAGAACTTGGGCCTGGTACTCGACCAGAAACAATCGCAGCGACGCCGTGTCCTTCACCTGCGCCTCAGCCAGCCCCGCCCGCACTGCGCGCACAGCGCGCAGCCCGGGCCGACCGAGCCGCGCCACCAATGCCCGCGGGTCGCCCGGCATGGCCGGGCGAGTCTCGATCACGGATGGTCGAATCTCGAGCACGCGCTTCGCTCCAATCTCCCGGCTTGGCAGCCTGGCGCTCCAGACCGGCGACAAAACAGCCAGACCCTACTGACACCCCCGCCGCCGTGCCAACTGCAAAAGAGCAACACTGGCCCGAATGGGCGCATCTGGTTGTTGTCGGTGTTCTGTCGCCCGGTGAGGGCACCGGGCCCTGGAGTTTGGACATTCCTGATGCTTGTCGATGTGGCTGCAGGGTTTTGATCGCACACTTCGTCGCACACTTCATCGCACACAGCACTGGCTCGAATCCGCCTGCGAATCGGCAAGGGGGTCAAAGCGGGGCATCCCTATTAGTTGTGCGACAATCAACACCCTCCCACATTATCTTGTGGTTTCGACTTTACACCCTGGGTCATTTTCCGGTATTTGGTCCAGCGATGTACCTGAAGACACTGTCTGCCTTCGGTTTTAAGTCGTTTGCCGAGAAGACGACTCTGGCTTTTCAGCCCGGACTCACCGCGATTGTCGGTCCAAACGGCTGCGGCAAGTCCAATATTGCGGATGCGATTCGCTGGGTGTTGGGCGAGCAGTCGGCCAAGGCCCTGCGCGGCGGGGAGATGACCGATGTGATCTTCAACGGCACGGACGGTCGCAAACCGCTCGGGTTGGCGGAGGTGTCGCTGACGCTCGGGGGGGTGGACGAGGAACATTTGAAGGCGGCGGGCGTGGAACTGGCTTACGACGAGGTGACGGTGACGCGCCGGGTGTTTCGCAACGCTGGAAGCGAGTACTTCATCAACAAGACGCCATGCCGCCTCAAGGACATCCAGCAACTGTTCGCCGGCACGGGCATGGGGCGCGCCAGTTACAGCATCATGGCGCAGGGAAACATCACGCAGATTCTCTCGAGCCGGCCCGAGGATCGCCGGCTGGTCTTCGAGGAGGCAGCAGGCATTACGCGGTTCAAGGCCCAGAAGCGCGAGGCGATCCGCAAGCTCGAGGGGACGGAGCAGAATCTGCTGCGGGTGGCGGATTTGATCCGCGAGGTGAAGCGCCAAATCATCTCCCTCCAGCGCCAGGCCGGCAAGGCGCGCCGCTACAAGCAGTACATGGCCGAGTTGCAGCATCTCGACACTCAACTGGCGCGGCATCAATACGACGTGTCCCAACGCGAGATCGAGGAGGGGCGGGAGCGCATCGAGACTCTCCGCGGCGCCATCGAGACGTGCAGCGGCGAGGTGGTGCGCGGCGAGGATGAGGTGGCGCAATTGCGCGAGCGGCTGGCCGAACTCGAACACGCGATCTCGTCGAGCCAACAGCGCGGGCTCGAATTGAAGGCCGAGGCGGAGCGGCACCAGCATCGGATTGAGTACAACGAGGAGCGCCTGCGCGAGTTGGCCGCCCGGAACGAGAAGGCTTTGGCGGACATCGCGGAAGCGGAGGAGCGAAAGCTGGCGGCGGAGCGGGCCTTGGCGGAGACGGCGGAGCGCCTCGAATCGGCGGAGTCGAAGCTGGGGGATGCGCGGCGCCGGCTCGATGCCCGGCGCGAGGGGCTCAAGGGTCTCGAAGATGAGGTGCGGCTCAAGCAGGAGGCGATGCGCCAGGCCCAGAGCGATGTCTTCAATGCCGCCCAGCAACTGACACGCGTGCGCAACGAGATCACCACCCTCGATCTGCAAAAACAGGGCAACGTCATCCGCATCGAGAAGCTCTCCGCGGAGAAGATTCAACTCGAAGAGGAGCGCGCCCGGCTCGCCCAGCGCCTCGAAGAGTTCACGCGCGAATCGGAAGCCGAACAGGTCGCGCTCCAGACACGCCGATCGAGCTGCCAGGAACGCCAGGAACGCCTGCGCACGGTCCAGCACGAGATCGCCCAGGCGGGGCTCGAACTGGATCAACTCCAGCGCCGGCAGGCCGAGATTCACTCGCGCCTGAACGTCCTCCAACAACTCGAATCCAGCCGCGAGGGCTTCGGCGCGGGCGCGCTCGCCGCGTTGAAGGACACCCAGCAGGTGCTCGGCTCTCTGGCCGATCGCATCCGCGTCCCCGACGAATACGTTCCTGCCATCGAAGCCGCCTTGGGTTCCCAGTTGCAGATCGTGCTGACACACCCGCCGGACG
The DNA here is from genome assembly GCA_035389025.1 of Verrucomicrobiota bacterium. Lineage (GTDB taxonomy): Bacteria > Verrucomicrobiota > Verrucomicrobiia > Limisphaerales > J093 > MWFF01. Next base: position 2,460 of record DAOOQY010000311.1, on the reverse strand, counting down.
CCGCGCGGCAGATTCTGGCCGACTTGAGCGCCCATCAGAAAGGACGCGCCAGCATCGCGTCACTCGACCTTGCGACCGCCCGGCGCGAGGCGCCGCGCGATGCCACGAGCCCGCCCGTTGCCGCCGGGACTCCTCCCGAGGCGGCCGCCTGTCCTCGATCGGAGGACCCGCTCGAAACACTCGGATGCGTTGCCGCGCTCGGCGTGGTGGAAGGCGATGCGGCGGTGCTCCCCCTGCTCGAAAGCCTTCTCGGAAGGACCCGGGTCGCTCCCGATCTCGAAGCCGCGACAACCGCGTGGCGCGCCTGCGCCGGGCGCTTCGATTTCGTCACGCGCGCCGGAGATTTGCTGAATCGACACGGCGTCTTCACGGGCGGTTCGAGCAACGGTTCGAGCAAAGGCCCGTCCTCGATCCTGGGTCGGAAGAATCAGATTGCCGAACTCGAGCGGTCGCTGGCGGAGATTCACGAGCGTGTGAACGACGCGAGCCGCCGCAAAGGGACGCTGCTGAGCGAGCAGACCGCGTTGCAGGCGAGCCTGCAGCAGGCCCAGTCGGAATTGCAGGCCCACGAGGTCGCCATCGCCACGCGCCAGGGCGAGTTCAAGGCCCTGCAAAACGCCCAACGCGTGCTCGAACAAAAGGTCGACACCGTCGTCTTCGAGATTCAGACACTGGCCGGCCAGGAGCGCCAAGGCAGCGAACGGCGCGCCAGCCTGTCCGCGCAGGTCGGCGAACTCGAAACGCGCGACCACGATGCGCAGCGCCGCTTGAACGAACTCACGAGCGCACTCGAAGAGCTGGGCGCCCGGCGCGACCAGTTCAACGCCGCCGTCACCGAGGCGAAGGTGGCGGTCGCCACCGAGGAGCAGCTTGCCGCCTCGTTCCGCCAACAGCAGGGCCCCCTCGAACAACGAATCCGCGAACTCGCGCACCTGGTCGAACAGCGCCGCCAGGAAATCGCCCAGGTGCTCGACCGCCGCGGCCAGGCCCAAATGGAAATCGAGGACTCCCGCGGACGCATTGGCGCGGTCCAGCACGAGAGGGACCAGTTGGGCCTGCGCACGGCCGACTTGCTGGCCCAGCGCGACGCCCAGGCGGACGACATCGCCACGCGCGAAGAGGCCCTGCGCAACAGCCGCCGCCGCCTGACCGAGCAGCAGGAACTGCGCAGCGCGGCCGAGGTGGACCTGGCCCAGAAAGAGATGGTCCTGCGCAGCATCGTCGAGCGCATCCAGCAGCGCTACCAAATCAACCTTGCCGACGTCCGCAGCGAGTGCATCACCATCACCTATGCCGCCGAAGGACCCGCCCGGGTCGAGACCTTGACCCCCGAGCAAATGGCGGCCGCAGGCGTCTCGACGGACTGGAACGTCGTCGCCGAGCAGGTCGCCGCGCTCCAGGCGAAGATCGACGAGATGGGGCCGGTGAACCTGGTTGCGATCGAGGAATACGAGGAGACCGAGCAACGCCATCAATTCCTGAGTTCGCAGCACGACGATTTGGTCAAGGCCAAGGAACAGCTCATCGAGGTCATCAACCGCGTCAACACCCAGACCCGCCAGATGTTCACGGAAACCTTCCACACCATCCGCGACAACTTCCGCTCGATCTTCGTCGAGATTTTCGGGGGCGGCGCGGCGGACCTGAACCTGGTGGACGAGGGGGACGTGCTCGAGAGCGGGATCGAGATCATGGCGCGTCCGCCAGGCAAACAGTTGCGGAGCATCTCGCTGCTCTCGGGCGGCGAACAGACCATGACGGCCGTGGCGCTCCTCTTCGCCATCTACCAGGTCCGACCCAGCCCGTTCTGCGTCCTGGACGAACTGGACGCGCCTCTGGACGAATCGAACATCAACCGTTTCATCCGGGTGCTCCAGCGCTTTCTGGCCCACTCCCAGTTCATCGTGATCACCCACAACAAGCGCACGATCGGCATGGCCGATGTCCTCTACGGCATCACCATGCAGGAACAGGGCGTCAGCAAGATCGTCAGCGTCAAGTTCCACAAGACCGACACCCCCATGACCGACCGCGCCGCCGCCTCGATCGAAACCCCCGTCGACGGCCCGACGATCGGCGTCGAGGAGGACCGCCAGACCGGACGCGCAGAGACACTCGAGGTGACGGTCGCCGAGTAGCAGGAGCCCATCCGCTCGCACACCCGCATGACCAGACCGGCCCTGATCGCATTCCTCCTGGCGGGCTGCGTCCTTGCCCAGGCCTGCGCCGCCACTCTCGCCCGGGCCGCGGGACACCGCGGCGCCGTGGCAACCGGAGCGCCCGAAGCCACGGAAGCCGCCTTGAGAACCATGCAGCGCGGCGGCAATGCCATCGATGCCGCCATCGCCGCAGCGCTCATGCTCGGCGTTGTCGACGGCCACAACTCGGGCCTGGGCGGCGGCTGTTTCCTGCTCATCCGCCTCTCAGACGGAACCCTCGTCGCCATCGACGGACGCGAGA
>DAOOQY010000310.1:0-5622 GCA_035389025.1 Verrucomicrobiota bacterium | reverse complement strand
ATTCGTTAAGTCCCTATTCTCCAATCACCCCCTCCCAGCTCAGAACCGCCCTGCCCTGCGCCAGCGCCAATCCATGGAGTCGAAAAGGTCGGAGTGGGGACGGCTCCCCCCCCACCATCGCGAGTGAGCACGGTGTTTCTCGGCGACGGGCCGTCGCCGCTCCACTTCATGAATTGGCCCTGCCCTGCGCGGTGCATCCGGTTGTTGTCGGTGTTCTGTCGCCCGGTGAGGGCACCGGTCCTACACCGGATGGAGACTCGCGCCATGGGCGGCGTGCCCTGCCCGCGCCGCAAAGCCCAGCGACGCGGCAGGCAGGCCCCACGCGGTGCGAAGACAGACATCGGTGCGGACGCCGGGTTGGGGGACCCGGCCTGCAGCAGAGCAGTCATCGATCATATCATGCGAGTCGGCGGCCCTGTGCACCGACAGGGTGAACAGGGTGAAATATGAGGGTTAGCCCAATTCCCAACCTTTGCGGTAGCTGCCGCGCAGGTATCTGTCCGCTTCCGGGGCGTTGGGTGACTTGCCCGCGGCGGCGTCCCACAGCATCTTCCGGCCCACGCGCATCGCGACCAGGCCGAGCAGGCCCATCTCGTTCAGGCCAGCCCCATACGTGAAATTCGCGCTCGGCGCCGGGCCACCCTTGCAGGCGTCGAGCCAGTCGCGGTGATGGCCCTTGGATCGGGGCAGCGTTTTGGGAGGGCGCTGGAAGTTGTCCATGCGCGATCCGGGCAGGAGGCGCGGATCGCCGGCCCACCCGGGGCATGTGATCATGCCCTTGGTGCCAACGAACAGCGTCCCGTTGCCGCCGGCGCCCAACTGGTCGTCCTCTTCGAGTCCTTCCGGGAACCGGGGCCGCATCCCGCCGTCGTACCAGGTGAACTTGACCGGCGGGAGGCTCCCCCGGGCGGGGAACTGGTAGTAGTAGATGCCGCCTGGAGGGGCCATCTCGGAGTCCACTCCGCCCGCGCCGAAGGCCTCGATGCTCGAAGGCGCCGTCAACTCGAGGGCAAAACAGGCCGGATCGAAATTGTGACAGAAGAAATCGCCGATGGGCGCTGTCCCGAAATCCCAGTAATCCCGCCATGTCACGGGGGTATAGGCCGAACTGTAAGGGCGCATTTCGCGCGGACCGATCCAGAGGTCCCAGTTCACACCCTGCGGCACAGGTTCCTCGGGCGGACGCCCGTGCGTGTACTTCTTGCTCCAGCGGCTCGCGCTGGTCCAGGCATGGACCTCGCCCACGTCGCCGATGACCCCGGCGCGAATCCACTCGTAAGTCTGGCGGAGGCCTTCGCCGGAATGTCCCTGATTGCCCATCTGGGTTGCGACACCGGTCTCGCGGGCGACCCTGGCCATCAGACGGCCTTCCCACACATTATGAGCGAGCGGTTTCTCGCAGTAGACGTGCTTGCCCTGGCGCATGGCCTGAATGCACACATAGGCGTGGAGATGATCCGGGGTGGCGCAAAGAACGGCGTCGATGCCCTTCTCCTTCTCGAGCATGACGCGGAAGTCCTCGTAATCCGCCACCCTGAAGTTGGGCGATTTGGCCCCGTAATGGGTCTCGGCCTCCGCCTTGACGGGGAGGCGGCCGGCGATGCCCTTGAAGTAAAACGCATCGAGATTCTCCCGCTCGATCGGGTCCGCGACCGCGATCACCTGCGCATCGGCATGCCGGAAGAGTTCGCGCATGTTCGTGCGCCCCTGCCCTCCCGCCCCCACGATCGCGATGTTCACCTTCTCGCTCGGCGCGACAAACGCCGATCCTCCCAGCACGTGCCGGGGCGCCAGCGAGACGGCCGCAGCCGCAGCCGTGGTGTTCGAGAGAAATCGACGTCGGGTGATGAGGGAATTGGATTGAGTCTTCATAAGATCGCGCAGGCGCAGCCTGCTGTTGCCAGCGGTTTGGATTCGATGGCCAGAGCATGAAGCCGGAACCCGGGCGATTCAACTTGAAAAGCCGAGGGCGGCATCAATGACGCAGCGCCGTCGAGTTTGGACATTCTTGATGCGTGTCGATGTGGCCGCGGGGCCTTCATCGCACACCATCGATTTGTCCACGGAGAGCATCCTTGCCTCCTCGTGCAGCTCGCCACGGACCGCCGAAGTGTGCGATGAAGTCGAATCCGGATGATGTCCGAACTCCAGAGACGCGGCTCTTCAGGCCGCTTCCAGCCGCTGACAGAAGAGGAACCCGGAAAGGGCCAGGCCGACAGCGATTGCCGCCAGGCTGATCCACAAGGGACGCGAGGGCACATCGAAGCGGAACTCGATCTCGTGTTCCCCATCCGGCACGCACACGCCGCGCATCAGGTAGTTGCAGCGGAGCAGGGGCCGCGGCTGGCCGTCGACCGTGACGGACCAATGGGGATCGTGCTTGTCATTCCAGAGAAGCACACTCGGAATGGCCGCATGGGTCTTCAGCCGGATTCTCTTCGGGGCGTAGCTGAGCATCTCGACTGTTCCGGGAGCGCTGTTTGTCGGCCCCGGAGCCGGCAGCCCGACTGCCGGCTCGCTGATCACCACGCTCTCGGCGGGGTCGAATCCGGGATTCGTCAGCGTGCGCAGCACCTCATCGTCGTTCGTGTTGACCTGCCACTGTGAATAGAGCTTTGCGCGCGGCAAAGCGCCCGTGAACTCGATGAGGGCGAATGGCCCGGTTGTGTTGGTCTGCACCAGGATGGGTCCGCCCTCCCGTTCCTGGGCCAGGACGAACGGCGTGTGCACCCGAAACCGTTGCCGGGTCGGATCGAGCCTTTGATTCAGGAAATCAGCCATGCCGCCCATGACCCCGAAGAGGTAGCGGGTGTTGGTGAGTTGCCATTGCCGCAGCAGGCCGGCCTCGCGCTGCGCCGCGAAGGCGCCGCGGTACCTGGCGTTCTCGACCGAGGTGCGCGGTTCCTGGATCACATCGAGCGACTGGACGTTGTAGTACTGGAACTGATGCTGGAGCCATTCGGCGTGGTAGAGTTGCTGCAGAAGAGCGTACGCCTCACCGAGTTGCAGGGGCGGCATCGCCACCCGCTGCTCGTATGGCCGGGCGCGCAAGAAATCGATGATCGCGTTTGTGGCGTACCTTTCCCGGTAATTCCAGTAGTAGACCCAAGGTGTGTTGGCTCGAACCAAATCCGCCAGCATGATCGCCCCCAGAGCGACGGCGCCCCACGACGCGCGCGCGCCGCCCATCACACCGCTCATGATCAGGATGAGCACCAGCAGGGCAAGCGCCAGGAACAGCACAGACCAACCCACCTCCGTCAAGCTGAACGCCGCCAGCGCGGGCGCCAGATCGGGCGAAACCGCCGTGCGCAGGTGATTCTCGAGGTCGTTGCGCGAGGCGAAGTACAGCAGCCAGCCCAGCAAAGCCGACCCGAGCGCCACGGCCGAAAAGAAGCCCCACTTGCGATCGAAGCCGCGCGCTTGCATCCACCAGGCCTTGAGAGGGACGCTTGCGGATCGGGCGGCCGCCGAGGTTTTCGCAAGGTAAAGCCGGGCCAGCGCCTCGAGGCCGTACCCCGAGAGGATGACGAGGCTGAGGCTGAACGGATGCAGGAACTTGATTGGATTGCGAATGGTCGAGAAATACGGAAGGGCGTAGAGAACTTGATAGAAGGGCGCATGCTTGCCCCACGCGAAACCGAGCGAGAGACACGCAGCGCCCGTCCAAAACCAAATCCACTTCCGCTCTTCGGGAGCGAAGGGGCCGGCGTTGCCGCGTCCCGCATTGGCCGCGCCCCAAAGCGCCAGCAAGACGACGACCACACCCGCGTAAAAGCCCGAACCCGAGTGCCGTGCCAGAACACCCGGTCGCTCCCCGACGCGTCCCCAGTAGTTCCCGCCTCCTGGCGTGTCGAGGCGATAGCCGAAGAGGCCCGGAACGACCGCCCGAAGCGTCTCGACTTTCGGGAGACTCCACTGGGTGGCGTCATCCCACCGCTGCGCCTTGGTGCGGGTGTCCTGCTCCATTCCGACCACACCCTTGATCTGCGTCGATACCAGCATGCTCAACGCTGCGAAGGCGACCACCGCGGCGCACACGGCGACCACCCCGATCCGCCCCACGCCATGAACCCAGGCCCGCCAGCGCGACGGGCCGCCATGAACCGCCTGGAAGAGGACGAACGCGGCCACATAAAGACTGAGAATCGCACCCGAATCAACCCCTTCCAGGATCGCCATCCCAACGGCAAAGCCGCCGACAGAAGCCTTCAGCCAATCGGGGCCGGGGGTCGGCCTGGCAAGGGCCGCGAGGGCGACGAATATCCACGCCATGCAGATGGTGAGGGTTCCCAGCCCCCAGCAGGCGTAGGAGAAGAAATCCGTGTTCAGCGCCGCGGCCAGAGCGCCCAAAAGACCGACCCAGGGCTTGAACCGCAACTGGCGGAACAACACCCACACGCTCAAGCCAACCATCAGCACGCTGAGAGGGGCGTAGAACTTCGCGAACCCGAGCGGCCCCAGCAGCCAGAACCAGAGGTAGCTGACGTTCGGAGGCATGTTCCCGCCCCAACTCCCCACCCAGTTCAAATCCCGCCAGATGCAACGAAACCCGCCGGGCATGGACATGGCTTCCGAACTCGTCCCTCCCAGCGGTCCGTCGCTCGAGAAGAGTATCTTCTCTGGACTGAAGCTGCCGGCGAACAAGAAGCCCAACACCACCAGAAGACAGCCCAGGGTGAGGAGCAGCCATGAAACGCCCCGGCCGGACGGGGCTCGAGGCGGCGAATCGGATCGAGATTCTGGTCTCGAGTTGTGGACCGTGGCGCGCATTGGACGATAGGAATAATGCAGCCCGTCGGGAAATTCCACAAAATCGTTGCAGCGCGGGTGTGGGTTGTGGCTTCATCCTGCTATGCACTGCGGCGCGATGCCCGAATCGGGCGACCGGCGCTGGGCCGGTCCTTTGCCGCAACGGGCCGCCGATCGTGGCGATGGGCGTTGAGGGCGTCGGATTATGAATCGGTGCCGGCTTCACATCTGGTATTCAGGGCACGTGCAGGGCGTCGGGTTTCGTTACAGCGTCAGGTCCGTCGCTCAGGGCTACGAGGTCTCAGGTTTGGTTCGCAACTTGCTGGATGGACGGGTGGAATTGGTGGCTGAAGGCGCTCGAAACGAACTCGATGCGTTTCGCCTGGGCATATTGGACTCGGGCCTCAGCGGCCTGATACGAAATGAAGAGGTGGTTTGGGAGCGGGCGGAGGGAAACCTGCGCGGCTTTGTGATCAGCAATGAATAACGGGGTTCGGAGTTTTTGATGAAGTTTGCCATTCTAGCAGACATCCACGCCAACCTGGAGGCGTTGGAGGTTGTCCTGGCGGACGCCAAAGAGCAGCAGGCGACGCATTATGCGTGTCTGGGCGACGTGGTGGGCTACTGTGCCAACCCCAAACAGTGCCTGGATATCATCCGCGGCATGGGGATGCCCTGCATCAAGGGCAATCACGACGAGTATTGCTCGATGGACGAGGCTCTCACCGGCTTCAACCCCCACGCGGCCCAGGCGGTCGAGTGGACGCGCAACCAGTTGACGGAGAATGACCGCAAGTGGCTGCGCGATCTCAAGTACATGCGGCTCGTCGCCAGTTTCTCCATCGTCCACGCCACTCTCGACGGGCCCCA
>DAOOQY010000309.1:0-5643 GCA_035389025.1 Verrucomicrobiota bacterium | reverse complement strand
ACGGGCGGATCGAGGCGGTCGTCGGGCTCGGAGTATCCGCGCGGGAGGCGTGGGATTTATGGAAGGCGACGCACGCGGGCCAGGCCTCGAGTGTGGCTTTCACGGCGATCACCCATCCGACGCAGCCGGAAAGCGCTTCCGGGAAGGACCGAGCCAAACTTGAACAGGCGACCAAGACACTGCTGGCTAATTGGAACCTCGCCTTGAGTGCCTTGGCTCCGGCGATCGCTCATCCGGATGTCCCGCGCCCGATCAAGCCGTACGGGGCGGCCTGGGCCGATGGCGACCGGACACCCGTGCCCGAGGACGACATCCCCGCGGGATTGCCGGCGTGGATGCACGAGCAGGACGGATGGGCAGCCCGCAAGGGCAAGGACGACCTTGCCAAACGGCGGAACATCACCATCACGGTTCCGAAAGGAGTGATCGCATGACCTTCAAACGTTCGTGGTATCCCTTGACGGGCACGATCGCGGCCTCGCGCCGCGCAGCCGCCGCCGGGCCAAGGAAGCAGGAACCGGTCGACCTTCTGACTGGGCCGAAGCTGGCGTTGGCAGGGCGCGTCGTAACGATGGACGACACTTTCACGATTCGCACGAACGCCGTCGTGTACGTCGAAAAGGGTGTCATCGTGGCCATCCAAGATCGGGAGCAGCCCGCCCCGGACGGCTTTGGCGCGGTGCCCGTGGTGAAGACGGGCGGGAGTGTTTTCCCGGGGCTGATCGAACTCCACAATCACCTGAGTTACGACGCCCTCCCGCTCTGGTCGCCGGTGCCCGAGAAGTTCAAGCACCGGGGTGAATGGCCCAACCACGACCAGTACCGTCCGCTCGTCAGCGGGCCCATGACAGTGCTGGGCATGTATCAGGATGTTCGAGGACATTATCCGCTCCTGCCGGCACTGGTGCGCTATGTCGAGTGCAAGTGCCTGCTGGGGGGAGTCACCACCAGCCAGGGGATCCGGCTCGCCAGCAACGCCGGGATTCAGCGCTTCTACCGCGGCATTGTCCGCAACGTCGAGCAGACGGACGATCCCGATCTGCCCGAGGCCCAGTGCCGCATCCCGGATGTGCACGCGAAGGATGCCGCCAGGTTCCTGGCTCGCCTCAGGAAGGAGGATAGCTGCTTCCTCCTTCACCTCAGTGAGGGCGTCGCCGAGCAGGCGCAGCCGCCCTCCGCGGCGCGGAAGCACTTTCTGGCCCTCGAAGTGGCCCCCGGCCAATGGGCGCTCAACGAGATGTTTGCAGGCATTCACGCCGCGGGTCTGCTGCAGGAGGACTTCGACGTGCTGGCCAGCCACCGCAGTTCGATGGTCTGGTCGCCGCTGAGCAACCTGCTCCTGTACGGCGGCACCGCGCGCGTGGACGCCGCCCGCAAGGCCGGTGTAGCCATCGGCCTCGGCAGTGACTGGTCGCCCACGGGCAGCAAGAACCTCCTGGGCGAGTTGAAGGTGGCGTGGCTCTACAGCCAACACCTTCTCGACGGACTGTTGACCGCCCGCGACCTCGTGGCCATGGCCACCCGGGATGCAGCCCGCATCTTGAAATGGGACCGGGCGGCAGGAACACTCGAAGCCGGGCGGCGCGCCGACTTGGTGGTGATCGACGGCACATCCGCCGACCCTTACGAGGCCATGATCCGGGCGAAGGAGTTGGACATCCGGTTGGTCATGATCAACGGCGTCGCTCGCTACGGTGTGCCCGGTCTGATGCGCCAGCTCGGTTCTGACGGCCAATCCGTGTCTGTGGGGGGACGCACCCGCAGGCTCTTCCTCGAACAGGCGACCGCCGATCCGGACGTGGCGCAGGTGCCCCTCAACGAGGCGGCGGCCACGCTTCGTCAGGCTCTGCACAACATCGCGGAGTTGGCCAAGGACATCGAAACGCCCAAGCCGGCGCCCGCGACCAGGCGTCTGCTCGATGCCCCGACAGCCCCGGTCTGGTCGCTCGCCCTGGATGAGATTTCTTCCTGCGGCGTCGAGTTGTGCCCGAGGCTGCCGTTCGACGGGCCGGACGATTTCACCGGGCCGCAACGCGCCCCGAGCGCCCTGGCCAAAGCCGCTCCTCCGCTTTCGACCATCCTGAAACCGATCCGACTCGATCCTCTGACCGTCGCCGACGACCCCGGATTCCTGGATCGCATCGCTGCGCAGCCGAATCTCCCGGAGGCGGTCAGGACCGGTCTGGCCGGGCTCTACTGACGAATCCCCATTCAATCAAGACTCGAACCAACCCAGAAGGAGGCTTATGCGAAGCGTCAAACTCTGCGTGACCGTCATGCGTCACCTGAAGAACAAGTACGATACGAAGGCCCTGAAAGAGATCACGCGCGCTGTCAGGGACTGGATCGCTGCGGATGCTGCCCGCGGGATCCAGACCGTCGTTGTGGCGGTGGACGATGCCGCGTCTATGAGGGCGCACCAACTCAGGTCACTGACAGGCCGGGTCACGGCCCCCAAGATGAAGCGCGCCATCGATGCCCTCTGGAGGCGGCTGCAGCCCGAGTATCTCGTTCTGTTGGGCGGCGCGGACATTGTCCCGATGTTTTTCGTGGCCAATCCCTCCTACGACCCCAACGGCGACGACGACCAACTGGTGCCCACGGACAATCCCTATGCGTCTTCTTCCCCTTACCGCGCATCGGACCGCAGCAGCTACCTGGTGCCGGATCGCGTGGCGGGGCGGATACCGGATATGGTCGCCGACAGCAGTTCGGCATGGCTGGTTGACTCGCTGGCCACCGCCACCACCTGGACCTCGCGGCCCGCGAGTTTCTACGACGACCGCTATGCGGTCTGCTGCGCCGCGTGGCAGGGGGCCGGTGAAGACTGCGTCCAGCACATCGGTTCGCCTGTGTCGAGCCTGATGATCTCACCGCCGATCACCGACGCCTCGGCGACCGCACGCAGCCGGCTTGCGTCCAGGCTGCATATGATCAAGTGTCACGGGGCTCCGTTGAACCCGAATTTCTACGGCCAGACGGGAAACTCCTTCCCGGTCGCGCTGGCGAGCCCCACTCTCAAACCGCGCGTGAAACCCGAGACCGTCGCAGCCGCGATGTGCTGTTACGGAGCGCAAGTCTACTCGCCCAACGACCCCGCGGCGCAGAATCCCGGAGAATGGCCGATGGCAAACACCTACTTGCGCCAGGGCGCACTCGGTTTCGCCGCGTCAACCGTGATCGCGTGGGTCGGTGTGGGCCAGATGATGTGCGCCGATTGGATTGTCGCTGGCTATTTGAAGGGCATCCTCGGAGGGGCTTCGCAAGGACGCGCGCTCCTCGAATCGAAGCAGGATTACGTCCGCTGGATCAACCAGCAAGGCCAGGCGCCCGACATCGCCGACGAGAAGACTCTGATCGAGTATGTCTTGTTAGGCGACCCTTCGATCCAGCCGGTGGTTGTGCCTGCGCTGGCTCCCGCCACAGGGGTCCGGGCCGCGACGGAAGGGCCTGCGTTCGCTCTCCTGGCCCAGGAGCGCCGGCAACGCCGGGTCGTCCGCGCGCAGTTGGCCGGACAACTCCGCGGGTTGTTGCCCTCACGAACGGCCGCTCCGGGCGCCGCCCGCACCGGGGCCGGGAAGGTCTTTCGATCGGCACAGGCCGCCCTGGGAGCAACCCTGGCGAAAAACATCAAGGAATTCCGTATCCGCCCAGCCGCCGTCCGGATCGAAGAACTCGACACACCGCTCTCCTTCCCGGCGGAGGCAGGCGGTCGCGGACGAGTTCGCGCGCTGGCGTCGGTGCCCCGGACGCGGCAATCCATCGAGTACTACTGGAGCGGGCGGCAGGTGCATGACGGACACCGGAGAATCTGCCTCGTGAAAGCGGAAACCGATCGCAAGGGCAACCTGCTCCGCGCATCGCTGGTCCACAGCAGCTAGCCCGCATGCCGATCAAGCGAGAACGCGAGCTTTACAGGGGTCAGGCGCGGCTCGAAACCGTGCGGCGCGGAACCGGCAGCGAACATGTGGGCGTGGTGCTCGAGACGTCCGATGGCCAGCGGCTGAACCTGGTCCGGCTGGGGGGCAACCCGTTCGACGACGCGGAGACCCGCGAGCTTTCGGGACACACCATCGAGGTCGAGGGCTACCGCGTCGGATCGGACCTCCGCTACACCGTCGCGCGCGTGCGGGACGCGGGCAAACATTGACTGGTGTCCTGATTGACAGACATCCGTACTAGCCTGCATTTCTCACCACTTTTTGCCACCGCGAAGCCGGGGTTCACAAAAGAAGTCAGCATGCAGGCTAGGAAAGCAAAACCGCGCCCGAGTGGAGTGATGGAACCGGGCAACAGAGTGTCGCCGCACTCGCGAGGTTTCGGAAACGCTCCGAACCTCGTTTTTCCCTGTGCGGGCGCGGTTTTGCCACAGCCCGGATTTCGTTGTCATCTTCCCGGTGGTGAGAAATCCGGGCTGGCGAGGCGCGCCTCAGACCAATCCAGTCCTCCTTCCCATGAGGAGTCCCCGTGTTTCCCAGCGCCTCTCTCCCGCGCCTCATTTGCGAACACGCGAACGCCTCGGATGGTAATTCCTCGCGCTGCCAGAACCTCGGCGATCAAACCCGGAGTTTCACAGTCTGCATGCTGGATGGCACAGACAGTCTTGGGGAGCATCATGGCTCTTGGAGACGGTAGAAGTCATGGGCCCGCGCGGCTGCCGGCACGCAGACGCACCAGCAGCCGTTGCTTGGCACGGGCGCGATCGTGACCACCTCCCACGGCACCGCCGGCACAAGCTCCGTGGTTCTCCAGACCCTGTAGGTCGCCGCCCAGGACGGCCAGGTGAGCGTGAGTGCGGGGCCTTCGGGCGAAACGACTGCGCGCAGGACCGGCGGCCCGTGCGCGGTCGCTTCCACCACGTCCGAGTGCGCGCTCTCCCCGGCTGCGTTCGCGGCGCTCACCACATAGAAGTAGGTCGCCTCCGCCGCAACGAGCGCGTCGACGTAATTGATGGCCGTGGGTGAAGCGATCAACACATACGGACCGTCACGAGCGTCGGCCCGCCGGACCTTGTAGCCGGTTGCGCCCGGGGCTGGACTCCAGACCAGCGCAATCTGTCCGGCCTCAGACGTGGCCCGGACTTCTCCAGGCATGGGCGGTACGGCATCGACACCCAGGAATTCGAGTTCGGCGACATTGCCGTACCCCGCCGCGGGCGCGACATACCGCACGAACCGGAAACCGCCGGTGTTGCCGATTGTCTGGTCAACCAGCCTCTCTTCGGGGGGCGCGGCGGTGATCGTGAACAGATCGGTCGCGCCATCGAACGAACTCACGTTCGCCCCCTGGAACTTCCCGCCGACCATGCGTCCGGCGTAGCCTGGCCGCGCGCAATAGCGCACCTTGGTCAGGCGCTTGAATGAGCCGGCACCGAGGTCCAGTCCCGCCCAGGCGGTGTCGGCGATCGGGGCGTCAAAGAAGGTGTTCAGGTTGCCGTCGAAAGCCTGGAGCCGCGTATTGCCGCTGTTCTGAAACGACCCCGCTGTTCCCAACACCGTGCCGCCGAGCCGACTGCTCGTGGGCCACACGTCCACCCGGTCCGCCGGAATGGCCAGGCCGGCGCTGAGGGCATTCTTCGTGCCCGTGACGCGCACCCTCAGCACATGATTGCCCCCTCCGAGAGACGGGCTCGCCCAGAGCAGT
>DAOOQY010000308.1:0-5645 GCA_035389025.1 Verrucomicrobiota bacterium | reverse complement strand
TGCTGTTCCCGAGGTCATGATTCGCGCCGCGTGAGGCCACGCGGCCTACAGCGCGTAAGAAATCATCAAACCCACCTGGTTTCCCCCCGACGAATAACCTGCGTTGTCGGACGAGTTGTCCGTGTACCGATAGAACGCCGAGACGCTAATGCGTTTGCGCAGCACCGTGCTCAGACTGACCCCGACATACGCCCGATCGTCCTCGCGTTCGACCGTGTCGGTCGAGTACGTGCTGCGGTAGCTGGTGAAGTTGTACCCGCCACTCACCCCGAGCGACAAATGTCGTAAAAGGCGCTGCCGCACAGACGCGCCCACGCTGCTTGTCTCGGTGAACTGATCGCTGAAATAGGAGGTGCCGATGTCGTGCGAACCGAACAACGACACCGTCGTCTGTTCGGCGAGTTGATAGTCGATCGCCCCTTGAACGGTGGGCGAGAGTTTCGACGACGCGTCGGTGTCGAGGAACTGGCGGATCTCGAAACCGCCTTCGAGCGTGTAGGACAGCTTCCGCGCCACCTCGCCCCGCACCCGCCCCAGGACCCGCTGGCTGGTCATGTCGGTGCCCGGATCCAATTGGTCATAGGCGAAGCCCGCGCCGATGGCCACCGCAAGCCGCGGTTGCCATTGGTAATTGACCCAATCCGTGGTCGACCATGTGCAACTGTCCGTGTAGGCCGTCGTGAACCGGAGGACCTGAGCCGCGCTGAGTTCGAGCGTGGTCCGGTCGCTGAACGCGTAGTCAGCCCCCACCCGGGCGTTGTGGGTGTCTTGCTCCGTTTGCGCCGCCGTCTCGATCAACGGCGAACTGGTCGAGCCGAAGGCGTAGCCGGCGGTGAACCGCCAGCGATTCCACGTCGCCCATCCGCTCAGATTCACATGATGATCCACGGTGTCTTCATACGCCTCGTTCGAGTAGAACTTCAGGCTCGCCGTGTAGTCCAAGGTCCATTGATGACCCAGTTGGAACGTCAGGCCCGGCGACACGGTCTGTTGCAGCGTGTTCTCCTCTTGGTCCGGTCCCGAGAGTATCCCCGTGCCGTAAAGCAGATTGTACGAGACGTGCGGATGAAAGCTCACATTGCCCCATTGGAGCAGTTCGCGCCGGGGCGCAGCCGCTGCGGCCGGCGCCGGAGCCAGCAGACCCATCCGGGGCGACTCGATCTGATCGAACGAGGGCAGGGCCTCCGTGCCCAGATTGGGCGTCGGGGGCAGCGGCGGAAGGCGTTGCGATTCCGGGCTCGTGTACGGCTGTGGTGCGTAGGGCGAAGGCAAGGGCAACGGTGTCAGCGCACTCTCCCACGACGGCGACGCCGATGGCGTCTGTGTGGTGACCGCCTCCTGCGCGGCCACGGGCAGACCGGCGGCCAGACACGGCAAGAACGCTCGCCGCCAGACATTGGCCAGTCCTCGTTCTCGACACGCTGTCCGCTCATGGCGTTGTCTATTCATCGTCTGGTCTCCCCCGCTGGATACCGCCGATCATCCCCAGTGCCGATAGCAGAAGTCCCCCAGCCACCAATAGACCCGGTCCGGCGCGTGCGCGCAGAAGTACCGGGCCAACTGGTGAAGGTTCCGGCGCTGCGCAAGAGTCACCCGGAGCCGCCGTCGTCGGGGCAGGAGCAACACCGGCAGATCTTCCTCGACTGTTCCCCAGCGGCGCTTGTAGTCGAGCAAACCCTCGTTATCCAAAGCTGTTCGCCCGAAACTGAACACCACACACCCGAGCTGAAGCGCTTCCTGGATGGCACTCCAATACAGGAATTGACTTGCCCCCGTTGCCCGGCCCTCCTCGCTATCCCCCGCATATTCGAGTGTAAACGTGTTGCGAAACCGCAGGAACAAAACGGCGCTCACCGATCTGCCCTCGTGGCACGCGCAGCGGACTCCGCAGTGGGCCGGCCCCAGAACATCGCGCAGGGACTCGAACAAGCGAAAAGGAATCGGCGGCAGTGCGTGCCGGCGCCTTGTCTCGGTTGCCAACGCATGGAAGTTGGCCAGGACCGTATCGGCCGGTTCGGACACAACGGTGATTCCATTTCGCTCCGCCTTGCCGAGCCACTGGCGAACACAAGTCCGCGAACAGGACTTCTTGATCTCTTCCAGAGGGCGATCCAGGCGAAGGTAATGATGCTTGTAGAGGTTGGCGCGGCAGAAATCGGCTGGTCGAGGCTGGCCAGACGTCTGCCAGGGCCGGATCTCGAAGCCCTGTGCGCGCTCCTGGGTCATCATCGTCCACACCGCGGGGAGAACCCGGCCCCAGTCTTCCTCACTCGACAGCAGAGGATCGCAGAAGGATGCGAAAGGGACCGAGACGAGCCGGTTGCCAAGCAGCCAACTGCGCACGGTATAGATGGGAATCCCTGCCAGAATCTGGGACGAGACCGGATCCCACAAGACCAGATCGTGGGCGTGCATATGGGCAAAGGAACGCTCGATAGCCCGTTGCCAAAGGGAGAGATGATAAATAGACCCATGAGGATGACGTGCGACGAATGCGTCCCATAGATCCGCGTCGCCCGAGTCGAGCCACGCGAGCTTCCCCTCGACTCGGACGGGGCGTGCGTCTGACCAGCCTGACGCCCAGCGCCGCGGAGGATTCGCAGTCAAAACCTCGTGCATAGGTCACAGTCTCAAATCGCCAACCACGCGAACCTCCCGAAAAGAACCCATTCACCCACCCCCATCCTCATCCTCTGACCTCTGACTTCTGACCTCTGACTTCTGACCCTCCGTCCCCCCGCGCCGGAAACGCCGGCCCGACACCGGCAGGAATCCGTTTGAGCCATATCTCGCGCCATAGATGGTGGGCGTCGCGCGGGCATCCGCCCCACCGACCGTAGCCGTCACACGTGACACCTTCGAGGATCACAGTATGCTTGATGTCACGCATTTCGCCGGTGGTTTCGAGGATGATCCGGCCCACCCGCTTGCGGACTCTGTACCGCTCTCCGCAGAAGGGGAGCATATGCACCGGGAATTGCAGCCCGCGGTTGCGGCCATGTCGATCCAGTGTCAGGGCGATCTCATCGGCGCGCTTCACCTCGACCCAGTCCCCTCGCTCGAGATCGAGAGTTGCCGTCGGCGTCGGTCTGGCTGTGCCCCGCAGTTTAACGCTCGACACGCCGCGGAACACCACTTTGAGCCGGAGGCGGAACGCAGCCCACACAAAGCGGCACATCCGCGCTGGAGACCATGTCCGGGTGCGCAGGTCCCGAAAATACTGCCGCAGATCCGCCTTCGAGAGAGGCTGTGTTGCCCCGAGAAGTTCGGTGGACTGACAGATGTAACGCCCATTGGCTTGTTTGACCGGATAGGGAAAAACAGGCTCGGGCGGCCTCGGAGAGGCATCCGGCTTGGGATTCGGGTCGTGGCTGCAACGTTCAAGCCAGGACTCGTGCCAGAACAGCGCGCACTCCTTTTCGCACCCGTCGTGGGCCGTGCCGTCGCAGCGGAGCGCGTCGAGAAGAACCACATTCCGCATCCGCCGCACGCGATCGCCTTCAACACACGTCTTCTCGATGCGACGCCACACGTGAAACCGACGCCCGCAGAATGGGAGCATCTCAGGCATGAACGGGAGCCCATCGTGGCAACCCCTTTCATCCAACGTCGCCTGGACCTCCTGCCAGCGCCTGACCACCACCGTCTCGTCAGGCAGCAAACCCAACCTGCGTCTTGCCGATCGAGCATCCACTGACACTGAGCTGCTTCCTCGATCCTTGTTGATGCGGAACACTCGATGCGACATCGGGGGGCTCACCGTCCAACCACTCTCGACAACCTCGATCCCACCGCATGACGCAGATTATAGACTGAGGTCGGGTCGCCAAGCGCCCTCTGCACGAGCCGGGCGACGAGCTTGCGCAACTGAAGAAAGCGAATCTTGCTCCAGATCAGCATCTTCATCGGCAACCGATGGCGTTCGCCGAAGGTCAGCACCGACGGACGCAGCAGCCACGGCAGGAGACACCGCGGCACGAACCCAAGCCGATACCCGTTCACCTTGCCCTCCATGAGCGACAGCAGTCCATTGAGATAGAGGTTCTTGAGTTTCCAGGGATGAGACTTGTACTTGAGGCCGCTGCGGTAATCCAGTTCGTAGCCGCTGTGCCTCTTGCCGTCGATGAGGCCGTCCTGGATCGCCCGGTCATACAAAGCTGTTCCCGGAAAGAAGACCAGATTGTACACCTGCAGGTAAAACGGGTGGGGAAGGTGTTTGAGGAAGTCCACCGTCTCGAGAAGATCCTCACACTCCTCGTACGGGTTGGCGACGATCATGAAATAACAGAGAACAACCTGCCGGTGCCGCTGGATGATCTCGGCGGTCCGCCGCACGATGCGGTTTGGCATGTTCCGCTGATACACCTCCGTTTTCGTGCGGTCACTGCCGCTCTCGAGACCGAGGCGAATCCGCCAAAGCCCCGCCTTGACCAGCAATTCTGTCTTTCGCTCGTTCAAGACGACCGGCGAACTCATGCACTCGAAGGGCAAACCCACCTCGCGTGGATAAGTCTCGGCAAACTCTTCGAGTTCCGCCACCGGCCGCGCGCAGAAATCCTCGTCGATCAGATAGACATACTTGGCGTTCGGAAAGAGGGGCAGGAGCTCGCGAATGCTCCGGACATATCGGGAGATCGTCATCCGGCGCACGTAGGGGCCCTTGTTCTCATAGACCGCTTTGAGCTTCTTGTTGCTGCAATAGGTGCAGTCAAACGCGCAGCCCCGCGACCCGTTGAACATGATCGGCTCGCGCACGTCAAAAACCTCGCGCGGCCGGCGCAGACCGCGCTCGCTCAGGTGAAACTCGTTCTCGTGCGCGAAGTCGAAGAGCGGCAACTCGTCCAGGTCCCGAATCAGGCCACGGGGCGGATTCACAACCAAATCGCCGTCCTGGACGTACACTGCGTTATCCAAATCACGCCAATCCCGCTCATGCGCCAGTCGTTCGAGCAACTCGACCATGAACCCCTCGCCCTCTCCCCGACAGATCACATTCGCCGAACGCGCGGCGTCCGACGGGTCCAACGTGGCATGCACGCCTCCCCACACAACGAAGGGCTTCCGGGGACCCAAGGCCTCAATAACCTGACGCGCTTTCTCGGAACCCCGCGCCAGGCAACTGAACCCCACCACCCTCGATCCATCGACGATCTCGCACACCCGATCGAGCGTCTTCCGGTCGAACCCATGGGCCTCGCTCGAGCAGAACAGTTTCGTCGTGGCGTGCCCCGCTCGACACAACTGTGCCGACACGCTCCGCAAGCCCAGCGCCCATGGATCGCTCTCGGTGTAGATCAGCGTGACGTGCATCTCTCGAGTGCGCGCCCTTCAGCGCCGCTCTGGCGCGCATCGATCACCAACTTCTGCGGAACGCGAAGCCGTTGTCACTTGGAGAGGCAACGATGCGCCCTAACGAAGCGGGGGTGACCCGCACGCACTTCCCGGCGGTGCGGGACTTCGCCACACCGAACGCGATCGAAGGCGCGAAGCGTCTGGAGTGCGTGTGCTTCAGCACCGCTTTTCACCTCGCGTTTCATGGGAGAGCGTTGACATTCGACTCTTGAATGCGCACGGGGACCATGAGCCGACGTGTAGCCGCCGACGTGAGTCGGCGCTGATTCCTGCCTTTGACGGAGCGAGATGGC
>DAOOQY010000307.1:0-5657 GCA_035389025.1 Verrucomicrobiota bacterium | reverse complement strand
CGTTGGACCTCAATAGTTCCGAGGGCGGCTGGGTTGAGACCCTGAAGCGGTGCAATCCGGACCATTTCAAGAAAGGCGGCAATCGGGTCTGTGTGCCGTTGGTAGCTGCGGGCGAGGTGCTTGGGTTCATCACGATGGCTGATCGGGTCAGCGGCGTCCGGTTTTCGCATGAGGATTACGATTTGCTCAAGTGCATCGGGGATCAGGTGGCCGCGAGTCTTCTGAATCTGCAGTTGTCGCGAAAACTGATCGAGGCCAGGGAACTCGAAGCGTTTCAATCGATGTCGGCCTTCTTCGTCCACGACCTGAAGAACACGGCGTCGACGCTCTCGTTGATGTTGCGGAACCTGCCGGTGCATTTCAACGATGCGGAGTTCAGAGCGGATGCTCTGCGCGGGATTGGGGCTTCGGTGGATCGGCTCAATGGCCTGGTCCAGCGCCTTGCTCTGATCCGCCGCGGGCTCGAGGTGAAGCCGGTGTTGGCGGATTTGAACCAGTTGGTCAAGGCTGCGGTGGGG
The DNA here is from genome assembly GCA_035389025.1 of Verrucomicrobiota bacterium. Taxonomy (GTDB): domain Bacteria; phylum Verrucomicrobiota; class Verrucomicrobiia; order Limisphaerales; family J093; genus MWFF01. Next base: position 5,139 of record DAOOQY010000307.1, on the reverse strand, counting down.
CAGATCAACGGTTCGGATGCGATCCAGGTGATTCAGGAGTTGCAGTCGGTTCCCCGATTGCCGGTCGATCTCGAGCAGTTGCCCAAGGTTCTGACGAATCTGCTGCTCAACGCCCGTGAAGCGATTTCAGGTTCTGGAGTCATTCGTGTGGCGACGATGGTCCAGGGCGGGCATGCGGTTGTCTCGGTGGCGGACACGGGCTGCGGGATGAGCGCGGAGTTCTTGAGCCGGCGGCTCTTTCGACCCTTTCAAACGACCAAGAAGAAGGGTTTGGGGATTGGGATGTTCCAGAGCAAGATGATCGTTGAGGCGCATGGCGGGAGACTCGAGGTTGAAAGCGAGCCTGGGCGCGGCACGACGTTTCGTGTGGTGTTGCCGCTGGATGCCCAGACGCTGCGTCGGGTTGTGTCTCCATGAACTGGCCCCGTTCATTTCGGAGGGCCGAGCTCCACGAGGCCCTGAATGGTGGCGGTGGTCGTCTCGAGTCGGGGACTCGCAGGGCGCGTCCCTCCGAGATTGTTTCATGGGCGCAACACGTTCTCATCGAGGAACTTTTCTTCCCTGAATCTCGACACGGAAAGCGGCGGTAAACCGCCGCAGTCCAAAGGCTTCGCCCTTTCGCACGCGGGCGACGAGGTTGCCAAGCGCCTCGGAGCGCCGGTTTGCAGCCGGCTTAGCCCGGATGTTTCACAAAGCTTCGCGGAGTCTGACATCCGGGCTCTGGCAAAACCGCGCCCGCACATGGAAAAATGAAGTTCGGAGCGTTTCGAAATCTTGCGGGTCCAGCGACACTCTGTTGCCCGGTTGAATCCCTCGACTCGGGCGCGGTTTTGCTTTTCTAACCCGCATAGCAATCATCCTGCGATGTCTGACCGCCCTGGGCGCCGATGGGGTGTGAAATATGCGGGTTAGAGCGCAGACTCGGTTTAACACTTATTCCAATGAAACCCACAGTATTAATCATCGACGACGACGAGTCTGTTCTCGATCAGTTGAAATGGGCGCTCGCCGATGAGTATGAAGTCTTGCTGGCCAAGGACCGGCCGAGTGCCGTCGAGACATTTCGGGCGCGGCGTCCGGATTTGGCGTTGCTTGACCTGGGGTTGCCGCCTTTGCCGAACGATCCGCGCGAAGGGATGGCTGCCCTGGCGGACCTGCGGAATTTGGACCGGCATGCGAAGGTGATTGTCATCAGCGGTCTGAGCGGCAAGGAGACAGCGGCGCGGGCGGTCGGTGAGGGGGCCTGCGATTTCCTGCTCAAACCGGTGCAGATCGACAGCCTGAAGCTGCTTCTGAGCCATTGCCGACACGTGGTGAACCTCGAACGCGAATACGAGGAAATGCGGCAGCATCCCGACACTGAGCCCTTCGAGTTTCTTCAAAGTCGAAGCCCGCGGATGGAGGAACTCCTTGTGAACATCCGCAAGGTGGCTACGGCGGAGGCGCCGGTGCTGATCCTGGGCGAGAGCGGCACGGGGAAGGACGTGGTGGCTCTGGCGATTCACCGGCAGAGCGGGCGTCGGTCCGGACCGTTTGTCAAACTCAACTGCGACATGGCGTCGGAAAGCCTTTTGGAGAGCGAACTCTTCGGTCGCGAGGACGATGCGCGGAGCGATGGGGCGTCCGCGCAAGGCCGGCTCGAGTCGGCGTCCGGCGGCTCGCTGTTTCTGCAGGATGTGGGCGACTTGCCGCTGAGGTCGCAGGTTCGACTCATGCGGTTGCTCGAGGAGCGGGTGGCGGATGGAGTGAAAGAGCGGCCATCCGGGGAGATCGCGGCGCGGCTCATTGCTGCATCGAGCAAGGACCTGACCGTGGCAATCGCCAAGGGCAACTTCATCGAGGGCCTGTACTACCGGTTGGCCGTGCTGGTGATCCGGGTGCCTGCGCTGCTCGATCGCAGAGAGGACATTCGGCAGTTGGCCGAGGGGTTCTTGAAGCGCTTTGCGGCGCAGTTTGACCGGCCGAATCTACAATTCGACAGCGAGGCGGTGCGCGCGCTCGAGCGGCATCGGTGGCCGGGCAATCTGCGCGAACTTGAGAACTGCGTGCGCCGCGCGGCAATCATGTCGGACACCGATACTCTGATGGCGGACGATCTTGGGCTGACGCCATCGCAGGTGCAGCCTGCAGGCGCCGGTTTGCGGGAAGCCCGTCAGAGCGCGGAGAGGTCTGTGATCATCAGCGCGCTGCGGAAGCACCATGGCAAGATCACGGCGGCCTCGATGGAGTTGGGGATCAGCAGGCCGACCTTCTACTCGTTGATGGAGAAATTGGGCATCGAACGTCGAAGTCTCATCTGGGACAATTCGGAGGAAACACGCGAGGAATAGACAATGAAACAGACAACAACGCACGTCGGAGGCGCATCGCTTGCTTGGGCGGTCCTGACTCTGGCGCTGGTCCTCTTGCCTTCAGGCTGCCAATCGCACCGCCCCACCTTCATCAGTCCGGCCGACGCCGAGCCGGAGCGTGCGATTCTGCTGCGCGAGGGGGATGTGGTGAAGGTCACATTCCCGGGAAGCCCGAACTTGAACACGACGCAGCAGATTCGGCGCGACGGCAACATCAACCTGGCATTGGTCGGGGATCTCAAGGCAGCCGATTTGACGCCGAGCGCCCTCGAGAAGGAGATTCTCAAGGTGTACGGGAACCAGTTGCTTGCCCCCGATGTCACGGTCAGTCTCGAGTCCACGGCGTTCTCGGTCTTTGTCACCGGCATGGTGTTGCGACCGGGCAAAGTGACATCGGACCGCCCGATCACCCTGCTCGAAGCCATCATGGAGTCAGGCGGCTTCGATTACACACGCGCCAACCTGAAGGCCGTTCGGGTGATGCGCCGCGATGGAGAGCGGATGAAGACATTCATCGTCAATCTGAAACCGGTGATGGCGGGTGGGCCCGCGCTGCCCTTTCACCTTCGCCCGTCGGACATCGTGTACGTGCCCGAGCGGTTCTCGTTGTTCTAGAATCGCGATATGCAATCCCACCTGCTGATCATTGACGACGACGACGAAATCCGGTCCCAGATCAAATGGGCCCTGGGTGGGGCCTATGAGCTTCTGTTGGCGGGGGATCGTGCAAGCGCGCTCGAACAATTTCGAACGTGTCGTCCGATGGTTGTGCTGCTGGATTTGGGGCTGCCGCCCAACCCGGACTCACCGGAGGAGGGGCTGGGCATCCTTGCCGAACTGCTTGCGGTCGAGAAACTGACCAAGGTGATCATCGTGACCGGCCAGGGTGAAAAGCAGAATGCCCTCAGGGCGGTCGGAGCCGGTGCCTACGATTTTCTGTCCAAACCGGTCGATCTGGACGAACTGAAGGTCATCCTGCGTCGCGCTTTTCATCTTGCCCGAATCGAGCGCGAGTACCGGGACCTGCATCACCGGCTCGATGAGGACGGATTCGAAGACATGCTGGGCGCGAGCCCGTCCATGCAGCAACTGTTCACCACCGTCCGCAAGGTTGCCGCGACCGATGCCCCGGTGCTCATTCTGGGCGAGAGCGGCACGGGCAAGGAGAAGGCGGCGCTGGCGGTCCATCGCCGCAGCCAGCGCAAGGGCGGTCCGTTCGTTCCGATCAATTGCAGCGCCATCCCGGAGACTCTTCTCGAGAGCGAGTTGTTCGGGCACGAGAAGGGCGCCTTCACCGGCGCCCACACCCAGCGCAAGGGCCGGATCGAATCCGCCATCGGGGGCACGCTTTTTCTGGATGAGATCGGCGAGTTGCCGCTGGCGATCCAGGTGAAGCTGTTGCGCTATCTTCAGGAACACAGGATCGAGCGAGTGGGGGGCCGGGTGCCGATCGAAGTCGATGCGCGTGTGATCGCCGCCACGAACACCGATTTGCAGCGGGCAATTCGCGAGAGCAAGTTTCGCGAGGACCTCTTCTATCGTCTTGCTGTCGTGGTGTTGCATCTGCCCCCATTGCGGGATCGGGGAGGGGATTTGTTGTTGATGGGACGGGTCTTTCTGAACAAGTTCGCGGTCGAGTTTGGGCGGGATTCGGCTGGTTTCAGCCCGCAGGCCCTGGCGGCCATGCAGGGCCATTCGTGGCCCGGCAACGTGCGCGAACTCGAGAATCGCATCAAGCGGGCCGTGATCATGGCCGACGGCCCTCGCGTCACGCCCGAGGACCTCGAGTTGACGCACGGTTTCGCGCCCGCTCACGCGGCGCGCACTCTTCAGCAGGCGCGGGAGACCGCGGAGCGCGAGGTGATCCAGGAGGCTCTGCGGCGCCATGGCGGCAAGATGACCGCCGTCGCGACCGAACTCGATATCAGCCGTCCCACGCTCTATGAACTGATCGAGAAGCTCGCGATCGAACGCCCGGATCGGAACGGCAAGTCAACGCCTGCGGAATAGAGAGAATGACAACGATTTTCGGTGAACCGTGGTTCCGTAGCCGTCCCGCGACGCGGGATCAGTCCGCGCCATTTCGCTCCGTCAAAGGCAGAAATCAGCGCCGACTCATCCCGCGATGCGGGACGGCTACAAACCAGAACGGCTTATTGTGCACGAGCGCATTAAACTACTGAATATTAACGCTCAACGTGCAACGTTCAACGCACCAACGCTCGACACTCAACCCTGATAGCACCATGCCGCTCCAACACGTGCACCCTAAATGAACAACGCAAATCACTGTCTCCTGTCCGTGCTGATGATCGCCGCTCTCCTGGGGGCGGCCGGATGCTCCCGCGAGGCAAAGCGCGACCGGCACTTCAGCCGGGCGGAGGAGTACTTCGCATCGGAGCAATACGAGAAGGCGATCATCGAGTACCGCAACGTGTTGCGGCTGGACCCGACCAACCGTACGGCGCTGCTGCGTGTCGCGCGCATCTTCTTCGAGCAAGGCTCGCCGGTTCAGGCCATGCAGGCCATGCAGGCCGCCGATCCACATCTCGAATCGGACGATCCCGCGCTGCGTTGCCGCCTTGCCGAGTTTCGGCTGGCGACGGGGGACACCGCTCGAGGACGCAACGAACTGTTGGCCGTGCTGGCGCAGTCGCCAACCAACAGCGATGCCTTGCGGCTGCTGGCCGGGCCCGGCACCCCGTCCCAGGAACTGACGAACACGACGGTTTATCTGGAGCAACTCGACGCCAAGCATCCCAACTCCGCGGCGGTTCTTCTGGCTCGT
>DAOOQY010000306.1:0-5664 GCA_035389025.1 Verrucomicrobiota bacterium | reverse complement strand
AAACGGGACTGATACATGGACCCGGAGCCGGCCTCTCCCGCCTACGTCAAGGTCATTGCCTGCGAGATCGCTTTTCGCGAAATCTGCCACGTCGCCGCCCGCACGCCGAACGTCGTTGATCTCGAGTTTCTGACGCAGGGGCTCCACGACACGCCCGCGGCCGGCTGCGCCGAACTCCAGCGGCGGATCGATGCCGTCCCGGACGGCAAGTACGACGCCATCCTCGTCGGCTACGGCCTGTGCAGCAGCATCCTCAACGGTCTCCGCGCCGGCCCGACGCCGCTCGTCATCCCGCGCGCCCACGATTGCATCACGTTCTTCCTGGGATCGAAGGAGCGTTACCAGCAGTGTTTCACCGAACGCCCCGGGACGTATTACTACACCTCCGGCTGGCTCGAATGCCGCAAGCGGCGCGGCAATACGGTCCAGGCGGGTTTCGGCGGTTTCATGCCCGCCGGCACCGCGGCTGCCCGGCAAAAGGACTTCGACCTGTGGGCGAAAAAGTACGGCGAGGAACAGGCGCGGTACCTGATGGACGTCATGGCCGGGTGGGCGGCCCACTACACGCACGGCGTGCTGATCGACTTTGACTTCACCAGGCCCCTCGCGCTCGAGTCGCAGGTGCGGCAGGTCTGCGACGAGCGCGGCTGGCAGTTCGAGGCATTGCCCGGCGATCTTCGCCTGCTCGAACGCTGGGTCAACGGCCCGTGGCCGGACTCGGAGTTCCTCGTTGTTCCGCCCGGCCGCCAGGTCGTGCCCTGCGCCGACGACCGGATCGTCACCCTCGCTCCGTGAGCGGCCGGTTTTGAGGTTGAAAGGGGGGGCGCTCCGCCCTCATAAGGGCAGGCGTGAAGTGCTTTGTGACCGGCGCGTCCGGGTTCGTTGGCGCCAATCTGGCGCATGAGTTGGCGGCCCAGGGCCATGCGCTGCGGCTGTTGTTGCGTCCGGGCGCCGATCTGCGCGGGCTCGAACGGATTGCGTATGAGCGGATCGAGGGCGGCCTGCACGATCGGGCGGCGCTCGAACAAGGCTTGCGCGGCTGTGACTGGTGCTTCCACGTGGCGGCATGCTATGCTCTCTGGCTCCCCGACTATCGCCCGTTGTTTGCCGCAAATGTCGAGGGCACGCGCAATGTCCTCGAAGCCGCAGGCCGGGCCGGTTGTTCCCGCATCGTCTACACCAGCACGGTGGGCTGTATCGGACTCCCCCGCGCGGTCGGTTCGAGTCTGACCCCGAGCGACGAGACCGCCCAGGCCACCCGCGCCCAGATGGCGAATCCCTACAAGCAGTCCAAGTGGGAGGCGGAGGCCGTCGCGCGCGACCTGGCGGCGCAGGGCCTGCCGATCGTGATCGTGAACCCGACGGCGCCGGTCGGCCCCCGCGACGTCAAGCCGACCCCCACCGGCAAGGTGATTGTCGACTTCCTCAACGGACGCATGCCGGCCTATGTCGATACCGGACTCAACTGGGTCCACGTGCGCGACGTGGCTCGAGGCCACGTGCTCGCCGCCGAGAAGGGGCGAATCGGCGAACGCTATATCCTCGGCCATGCCGAGGGCAACTGGACAATGAAGCAAGCCCTCGACACGCTGGCCGAGATCACCGGGCGGCCCGCGCCGCGCTGGCGGATTCCCTATGGCTTGGCCGCGGCATTTGCGCATCTCGATGAACTCAAGTCGCGCGTGACAGGCAAACCGCCGCGCGCCCCCCTGGCCGGGGTGCGCATGGCGCGGTACAAGATGTTCTTCAATCCGGCCAAGGCCGTCCGCGAGTTGGGAATGCCTCAAACGCCGCCGTCACAGGCCCTGTCGGACGCGGTGCAATGGTTCGAGCAGAACGGGTACGTCAATGCTGTTCGCGTCCGGTCTCTGAAGTTGGCCGTGTGACCGGACAGGACGGCGACCATGGCTCTGTCCGCGTGGGGAAACGCAGAGCGCGGCTGGGACACTTAAGCAGTTGCTGCTCCTCTGTCCCTTGACCAGGGCTGAATGCGGCGTGATGTTGGCAGCCGCCACCACCCGTGTTCCGATAAGTTTCCGCATCCACTGAACAGCCTGATGTTTTCTCCCGCCAACTTTTCGCGAGTAAGGGCTTTTCGAGCGCGGGCGTCCTTGCTAGGGTGCCGTCCTTATGGCACTGCACGAACCATCTGTCTCGACCTCTATGAGCACTTCCCCATCCTCCAAACCCGGCGCCGCCCCCGGCTCGGCGGGCCTGACACGCCGCCAATTCGTCAGGCGCGCCGCCATCGCGGGCGGCGTGTTCGCGGCTCCCCTGGTCATCCCGTCGTCGGCACTCGGGCGGGATGGGGCGGTGCCGCCGAGCGAACGCATCATTCTGGGCGGCATCGGCATTGGGGGGCGCGGTTCGGGCGTGCTCAACTGGATGCTGCCCGAGCCTGATGTGCAGTTCGTGGCGGCCTGCGACCCGCAGAAGCAGCGGCGCGAGGCGACCAAGCGGATGGTTGACAACAAGTATGGGAACACCGACTGCAAGGTGTACTCGAATCTGCGCGAGTTTCTTGCCGAGCGGACGGATATTGACGCGGTGCTGAGCACCACGGGCGATCGTTGGCACGCGCTGGCCGCCGTCTGGGCCATGCGGGCGGGCAAGGACATCTACTCGGAAAAGCCCTCCTCGATGACGATTGCGGAGGGGCAGGCGGTGGTCGAGACCGCGCGCCGTTACGGACGGGTCTATCAGACCGGCACCCAGCGTCTGAGCGAGGCGAACTTCGTGTTTGCGATCGAGTTGGCGCGCAGCGGGCGCTTGGGCAAGGTGCACACGACGTACGCGCACATTGCGCCCTGGGATGCGGCGGAGATGCGTCACGACTGGCTGCCCGGGCAACCCGAGCCGCCCAAGGACGAAGTGGACTGGGATCAATGGCTGGGTCCGTGTCCGTGGCGCCCGTACAATCCCGAGTACACCCGGGGCGGGTGGCGCGGGCACTACGATTTCCACACCAGTTGCATCGGCGAATGGGGCGCCCACACCTTCGTGCAGGCCCAGGCCGGAATCGACATGCTCGACACCTCGCCGGTCGAATACGAATACGTCAACAACGTCTCCGGCGATGGCATGGTCACCCACTTCGCCAACGGCGTGAAACTGGTCCTGTCGCGCGGCGAAACCTACTGGCATGGCTCGTGCGGAATGCGTTTTGACGGGCCCGAAGGGTGGGTGTCGGTCGCCGACGGGTATTCGCGGCCAGAGGTGTCGCATCCGAGCCTGCTCGCCGATTTCAACAAGGTCGTGCAGGACTATATGGCGCGGACGCAGCGGCCGATGAGCCACGTGCGCGACTTTTTCAATTGCGTCAAGTCACGGCGGCTGACCGTGGCCCACCCGGTGGTGATGCACCGGGGCATGTCGACCGTCCACGCCGCGAACATCTGCATGTGGCTCAAGCGCAACATGAAGTTCGATCCCGTCAAGGAGGAGTTCATCGGGGACGCCGAAGCGAACCGGTTGCGATCGAGGGCCATGCGCGCACCCTACACTGTCTGAATCTCTCTGATTGTTTCAAGCGACACGAAAGACACACGATTATGTCCAATCTCTCATTCAAAACCCTCCTGGCAGTCGCAGCCCTTGCCCTCGGCACGACGTTGGTCCGCGGCCAGCAACCGTCCCCGCTGGTCACCCAGACCGCCGACAAGTCGATCGCCGTGCTCCAGGCCCCCAACTCGACCGTCAAAGAGAAGACCGATGCCTGCCGGCAATTGGCGGTGACCGGCGGCGCCGCCGCCGTGCCGGCCCTGGTGGCGCTCCTGCCGGATGAAACGCTCAATCACATGGCCCGGTACGCCCTCGAAACCATTCCAGACCGCGCCGTCGACGACGCCCTGCGCGGCGCGCTCGACCAACTGAGCGGGCGCCAACTCGTCGGCGTCATCGACAGTATCGGCGTGCGGCGCGACGCGAAGTCGATTGCGGCTCTGACGCCGCGGCTGCGCGCCACGGAACCCGACGTCGCGCAGGCCGCCGCCCGGGCGCTGGGCAGCATTGGCACCGTCGAGGCATCTCAGGCCATCGAGGCCGCGCTGGGGACCGCATCCGCGGAGAACCAACTCGCCTTTTGCGAGGGCCTGTTCCGATCGGCCGAGACCCTCGCGGCCAAGGGCGACAACGCCCAGGCCCTGCGCCTGTACAACCGCCTGCGCGCGCTTCCGAGCGCTTCACATCAGGTTCGAGCGGGCGCATGGCGCGCTGCAATCCTGACCCACGGCCTGACCGGTCTTCCGCTCCTCGAAGAGGCCTGGCAAAGCCCGGATCACATCCTCACCGCCGCCGCCGCCCGGGCTGCGATGGAGATGCGCGGGCCCGAGGTCACGCGTGCCCTGATCTCGCTGGCCAATGCGCTGAACGGCGACAAGCGAATCCTCGCCCTGCAGGTCTTGAGCAAACGCGGCGATCCGGCCGGATTGCCCGCGCTGATCGCGGCCGTCCAGAGCAACGAGAAACCGGTTCGCCTCGCGGCCATTCGCGCCATGCCCGAGCTTGGCCAGGCTGCCGCGCTGAATCCGCTGAGCCTATTGCTCGGCGATGCCGATGCGGAGATTGCCAAGACGGCCCAGGAAGCCCTTGCGGCGCTGCCCGGCGACACCGTGGACAGCGCAGTTGTCGGAATGCTGTCCAGCTCGCGCGCATCGGAGCGGCTGACGGCGATCGATCTGATCGGACGCCGCCGCATGGAGGCGTGCGTGCCGGCCCTGTTGCAGGCCGCGACCGACGCCGATGCCTCGGTGCGTCCGGCGGCCCTGAAACGCCTTGGAGAACTGAGCAGTCCGGCCCAGTTGCCTCAACTGCTCGCTTTGCTCCTCAAGGCCGGCGATGCCTCGGACCGCGATGCCGCCGAACAGGCTGTGAGCGCCGTGTGCGCGCGCGCCGAGGCGCCGGCCGCGTGCGTGGGCCAGGTCACGGAACGGCTGGCCTCGGCTCAACCCGACGCCAAAGGCGCCCTGCTGCGCGTTCTGACCGGTGTGGGTGGAGCAGACGCCCTCAAGGCGGCTCGAGCCGCGGTGAACGATCCCAATGCCGAGGTGCGCGCCTCCGCGATCCGGGCGCTGGGTTCATGGAAGACCGAGGATGTCGTCCCCGAATTGCTCGCCCTGGCCCGGTCCTCCGCCAACGCGACCGAGAGGCTTCTCGCCTTGCGGGGCTACTTCGGGTGGGCTTCCAACGCCGAATTGCCCGCCGAGCGCCGTCTGGCTCTGTGCCAGCAGGCCGCGGACGTCGTCCAGCAGGCCGAGGAGAAGAAGCTGCTCTTGGGCGCGTTGGGGAGCATTAAGACGTCCGGCGCATTCGCCGCGGCCGTGCCTTATCTCGACGATGCGGCGGTGCGGGCGGAAGCCGGCACGGCAGTGATTGTCATCGGCGAGGAGTTGCTCAAGGGGCGCGAGGCGGCCGAGGTGGCCTCGAAGCTGGTGGCGCCGCTGCAAAAGGCCGCGCAATCCATCTCGAATCCCGATCTCGCGCGCAAGGCCAACGCCCTGGCCGAGCAGGCACAGAAGAAGACGGCGCAGTAGGGCCTCTCGGTGGTTGATGACGCATGTCGAGCGCTTTCTGGCGGTGATGAGTTTCCAGGCGGTGGACCGCCTGCCGCGCTGGGAATGGGCCATGTGGTGGGACAAGACCATCGAACGCTGGAAGGGCGAAGGA
>DAOOQY010000305.1:0-5670 GCA_035389025.1 Verrucomicrobiota bacterium | reverse complement strand
ATCCCGACGACGAACGCGTTGACGAGCGGATTGCCCTCGTAGCTTTCGTCGAAGCAGGTCTCGCCGCCGACGGCATTGACGTCGGCCTGGTTCGCATAATGGGCAAGTCCGCGGATGACTTCCTTGAACAGGTGCTTCACCTTGTCATTGGCCAGACTGCCGAAGCGCAGGGAGCCCAGGACGGCGACGGGCCTGGCGCCCATGGTGAAGATGTCCCGCAGACATCCCCCGATCCCGGTGGCCGAGGCCTCGAAGGGCTCGACCGCGGACGGGTGGTTGTGGGACTCGATCTTGAAGGCGACGCCGAAGCCGTCTCCGATATCGACCACGCCGGTGTTTTCCTCCCCGGCGCCGACGAGCACCTGCTTGCCCCTGGTCGGAAAGAGCTGGAAGAGCTTGCGCGAGTTCTTGTAACTGCAGTGTTCCGACCACATGGCGGAAAAGAGCCCGAGTTCCGTAAAATTGGGATTCCGTCCGAGGAGCCTCCAAATCGAGGCGTATTCCTCTTCAGTGAGGCCGAGTTTCGCCGCCAAAAGCGCATCCACCTTCACTTCGGTACTCGTGGTCGTCAGCATGGCGAACGTTGTACACCACCAAAAGGGCGAGGCAAGCAGCGTTAGCCCGGATGCTCGATGCCGGGCCGGTCCCGTCCTCCCGCCCCGAGGCGGGTGGCCTGCGCGGGGAAGGTCTCTGCCAGGAACACCTCGACGCCCTTCACGAACCCGGCGTGATCGGCGTCGAGGGGATCGTTGTGATCGCCGGCGATTTCCCAGAGGCGCTTGGGGCCGCGTGCGGCGGCGAAGTTTGCTTCCGCATGGTGAAAAGGAATCAGGCGGTCCGCGCGGCTGTGCATGACCAGCAGGGGAACGCCCAACTCGGGCAGCTTGCCGCGGGTGTCGTAGCGGATCGATGCGATCCAGCGCACAGGCAGCCAAGGGAACAGCTCGGCGCCGATATCGGGGATGCTCGTGAAGGTGCTTTGCAGGATGAGTCCGCCCGACGGTTCGCGGCGGGCCAGTTCGGTGGCAACGGCGCCTCCGAGCGATTCGCCAAAAGCGATGATGTTCGAGCCTGCGAAGCCGCGTTGCCGCAGCCAGGCGTGGGCGGCCTGGGCATCGAGGTAAGTCCCTTCCTCCCCAGGGCGTCCGGCGCTCTTGCCGTATCCGCGGTAGTCAAAGGCGAACACGGCGACGCCGGTTCCCAGCAGGGCCTGGTAGAGGTCGAGTCGGTGGCTGATGTTGCCTCCGTTGCCGTGGCAGACTGTCAGGGCCAACTGGGATCGTGGCGAGTTGGTATTTGCCGCGAAGAACCAGGCGCTTAACTCGATGCCGTCAGCGGTCCGCACGCGCACGTCCTCCCAGGGACGCCCCAGGGCGCGCCCCGTCTCGGCCCATTCCCTGGAAGGGTGGTAGACCTGTTTGTGCTCGAACCAGCGCAACATTGCGTAGAGTAGTAACGGCAGCAGAACGATCGCGGCCAGGATCGTCCGGTGCTTGCGATGCGGCCTGGTCGTCACAGACCCTAAGGGGCAGGCGCGCATACGGCGCGATACGACCGCCAAGAAGCGCCTGAGGCAATCGAGTCGGCAAATCGGAAGCTGCCGTCGTCGAGAACGGTGTCAACCTGCAAGGGGATCCAATCCCGCAGGTTGGTCGAAGCCTGGACAGCGTAGCTCGTGCCGGAGCCGCCGACGACATCGCACTGAAACGCGCCCGTCCCAGAACGCTGGGGATGGATCAAACCTGCGGCGAGGAAGTGGTATTCCGTGCCGGTGCTGAACTCGTGCCGGAATTGGCCTGCATTGGAGTCACGCTCGGCCTGGACATGGACGCCGTAAGAGCGGGTGTTTGCGTGCGTGTTCAGCAGCGTGGTGGTGAGAGTGTTGGGATAAGACGGGGATATGTTGCCACTGTCGAAGAGGTCGTTGCCGTCGGGAAACTCCCAGGCGCTGATTTCATATTCGTCCGTCTGCGGGATCGTCTTCCATTTCAGAACAAGCGGCGCGTCGGCGGTGCCGCTCCACGTCAAAACCCCAGGCACAAATTCGGGAAAGCTGGCTTCGGTGTAATCATGCAATTGCGCCGTGTAGCGTTCTCCTGATCCGTCGGTGAACATTGCAGTGATGCTGTACGTCCCAGGCGGGAGGGCAGCCTTCAGCTCGCTGAAGGAATGGAAACGGGTGGTCCAGCCGCCGAATTCAAGACCGCCATCGCCATTCGCGGTTCCGACGCGCGTCAGGCCGCTGGGAAACGTGAGATGGACCGTCATCGCGGGCTGGTTGCCGCGGTCTGCCCACACGCCGACTTGGTATTCGTAGCGATGACCCGCCTGCACCTGGCTAATCCACTCATCCAGAATCGGCCAGTAAATGATCGGGAGCATGGATCGGACCAGTTCATATTGTTCGGTTGTGAGCAAGCGGCTCTTGGTGATTTCGATCTCGGCCTCGTAGGTCAGCGTGCCGGGGGTCTGCGCTGACGCGCTCACCACCGCAGCCATCAGGCTCAGCGCCCGACACCACGACCATCGAAGGCTCCCTCTCCCTGTGCCGTCTGGCTTCTGGAACATTGTCATCATGTCACCTAATGTTGTCATTCGCTCTGAGTCAGGCCTGATCCAGCGCTGAACCGAATTGGCCAGGCTCGCGGATGGAGCCGTCGTCCGGCTCGATCCGCGTTCAGGCATCGCGCAAGGCTACTGTGCAACGGTGGCACCAGGCAAGCCTGGAGCGGCGCGTGCTGATTGGCCGCCGCGCTGGCCGGTCGCCGATCTCCGGGCGCAACTCCGGGCTTCCGCCGCGGGCGCGGTTCTGCTGTGATTTTCAACCGTCATGGCCACGCCGGACCTGCTGACCCGCCTGTTGCGGGACGTATCGCGCTCGTTCTACCGGACGCTGCGCGTTCTGCCGTCCGGCGTCCGGCCCCAGATCGGTCTCGCGTACCTGCTCGCCCGAATCACCGATACCATCGCCGACACGGAGATTGTCGGCTTCGAAGGCCGGATGGCGGCGCTCGATCGACTGCGGACCCGCATTGCCATCCCGAGATCGGGGTCCGTCCGCCTCGAGTCGTTTTTTGCCGACGCGGGCGCGGGGCGGGGGACATCAGCCGAACGCAGTCTCCTGGTGCGCGCCGACGAGGCCCTGGGCGCGCTGGATGGACTCGAACCGGGCGACGGGCGGCTCATTCGGAACGTGCTGCGCACGATCATCAGCGGCCAGGAACTCGATCTGCGTCGATTTCGCGGCGCCAGCGCCGATGGTCCGGCAGCGCTCGATTCCGAGGAGGACCTCGATGACTACACCTATCGGGTGGCCGGATGTGTGGGCAAATTCTGGACGCATCTCTGCCGCGCCCGGCTCTTTCCCGCGGTGCGGGTCGACGATGGCTTCCTCCTGGCGAACGGCGTTCGGTTTGGCAAGGGCCTTCAGCTCGTGAACATCCTTCGCGACATTCCGCGCGATTTGCGCCAGGGGCGGTGTTATCTCCCCTCGAATCGCCTCGCGGCGCACGGTCTGGCGGCGTCGTCGCTGCTGGATGCGCGGAACATGCCCAGGTTTCGCATGCTCTTCGAGGATTACCTCGATCTGGCCGGCGCCTGCCTGGCCGACGGGTGGGCTTACACGAACGCGCTGCCGTCGGGGCAGATGCGCGTCCGATTAGCCTGCGCGTGGCCGATCCTGATTGGGCTTCGGACCATCGCCCGCCTGCGCATTGGAAACGTGTTGGATGACCGGCATCGCATCAAGGTGAGCCGCAGCGAGGTGAAACGGCTCATGCTGCGATCCGTCTGCGTTTACCCCTGGGCCCGCGCCTGGAACCGACTGTTCGAGCGCGCGCGCCAAATGCCTGCCTCTGTTTTATGACTGCCGCCTCAGCCCAAGCGCGCCACGCCGAACTGGCCGCCCAGATTCGCGCCCACGACCACGCGTACTATGTCCTGGCCCGGCCCACGATCAGCGATCGCGAGTACGACCGGCTGTATCACGAACTGCTCGAACTCGAACGCCAATGGCCCGAACTCGTCACGCCCGATTCGCCCTCGCAGCGCGTGGGTGGCGCGCCGCTGGCCGAGTTCCGTCCGGTCCGGCATGCGCAGCCGATGCAGAGCCTGGACAACACCTACTCGCAGGCGGAGGTGAAGGAGTTCGTCGGGCGGGTCCAGAGGCTGCTGCCGGGCGAACCGCTCGAATGGTGCGTCGAGCCCAAGATCGATGGCGTGGCCGTGAGCCTGCGTTACGAGAACGGGCGCCTGGCCGTTGCCGCCACGCGCGGCGATGGCACGATGGGAGACGACATCACCGCGAACCTCAAGACGATCCGCAGCGTGCCGCTGGTGCTCGGGCATCCGAGGCCCGAGCCCGCCTCACGGTCGGGGACAGGCGGGACCGCGAGAACCGGGGATGAGCGCCGGCGCCCGACGCAGGGCGATCTGTTTGGAGCGGGCGCTGCCGGAGGCGCCGGACGGGCGGGGCCGATCCCGCGGGTGCTCGAAGTGCGGGGGGAAGTGTTCCTTGGCAAAGCGGGATTTGCGCGGTTGAACGAAGAGCGGGGGGCGGACGGGGAAGAGCCGTTCGCCAACCCGCGCAACGCGACGGCGGGCTCTCTCAAGCAACTCGATCCACGCATCGTGGCGGCGCGTCCGCTCGACATCGTCTTGTACGGCCTCGGGCAGGTGGAAGGCCTCCGGGCGCCCGCGACGCAGATCGAGTTGCTGGATTGGCTCGGGGCGCTGGGTTTCAAGACGCCTCAGCCACGCTGGCTGTGCCGTTCACTCGACGAACTGTTCGAGGCCATCGCGAGCCTGGACGGGCAGAGGCGCGACTTGGGCTACGAAACGGACGGCGCCGTCATCAAGCTCGACTCGGTCGGGTTGCGGGCGCAGTGCGGCAGCACATCGAAGGCGCCGCGCTGGGCGATCGCCTACAAGTACGCCGCGGAACAGGCTCGGACGCACCTGAACGCCATCACAATCCAGGTCGGACGCACCGGCGCCCTGACGCCGGTGGCCGAGCTCGAGCCGGTGTTTCTCTCGGGCAGCACCATCAGCCGCGCCACGCTGCACAACGAAGAGGAGCTCCGACGCAAAGACATCCGCATTGGCGACTGGGTGGTCATCGAGAAAGCGGGCGAGGTGATTCCAGCCGTGGTCGGAGTCGCGCTCGAGCGCCGGACCGGCCAAGAGAGGCAGTTCGAATTCCCCCGATCCTGCCCCGAGTGCAAATCGAAGGCGTCGCGCGGTTCGGTGCTTGGCGAGGCCGGGGTGGTCTGGCGCTGCGTCAATCCGGATTGCCCGGCCAAGATTCGCGGGCGGATCGAGCATTGGTGCTCGCGCGGAGCGATGGACATCGAGGGCGGCGGGGAAGTGCTGGTGGCCCAACTCGTCCGCAACGGCCTGGTCCGGGACGTCGCCGACCTCTATCGCCTGCGTCTGGATGAACTCGCCGCCCTCGAACGGATGGGCGAGAAATCCGCCCGGAACTTCCTGGCTGCGATCGAGGCGAGCAAACAGCGCGAACTATCGAGACTGATCTTCGGCCTGGGCATCCTGCATGTCGGCGCGGGCGTGGCCAAGTCCCTGGCCCGCCGGTTTGCGACGCTCGATGACCTCATGCGGGCCAGCCAGGAGCAACTGACGGCGGCCAGAGCCGCGCTCGCGGAGTTGGGCGTC
>DAOOQY010000304.1:0-5679 GCA_035389025.1 Verrucomicrobiota bacterium | reverse complement strand
ATCGAGACACGCGCCGAGTGGCTCGCGGCGTCACGATCGTGCCTCGACTTCAGCCGCCGACACTGCTTCGCCCCGGACGGGAAGATGTACTTCACCGTCACCCGTGAAGGCCGCCCGCTGCGCATGCGCCGCTACGTGTTTAGCGAGAGCTTCGCCGCCATCGGCTGCGCCGCCTTCGCGAAAGCGGCGAACGACGCACGCGCGGCGGACGACGCCGTCAATGCATTTGCGGCTTACCTGCGTCACAGCTTCACCCCCGGCGTCATGCCGCCCAAATCCGAGCCGACCCGCCCGGCAAAGGCGATCGGCCCGCTCATGATCGCCATCGGGGCAGCCCAGGAACTGCGGGCGAATTTGGGTGATGTCAAGGTCTCCGGACGCACCTGCACCGAGTGGATCGACTCGAGCATCGCTGAAATCGAACGCGATTTCCTCAAGCCCGAGCACGAGGCGTTGCTCGAAGTCGTCGCCCCGGACGGCGCACTGCTCGACCACTACGACGGACGCACGCTCAACCCCGGCCACGCCCTCGAATGCGCCTGGTTCGTCCTCCACGAAGGCGCCCTCCGCCAGGACCGGCGGCTCGTCCAGTTGGGCGCAACCATCGTCGACTGGATGTGGGCGCGCGGCTGGGATACCGAGCATGGGGGGTTGCTCTACTTCACCGACCTGCGCCGCCTCCCCGTGCAGGAGTACTGGCACGACATGAAATTCTGGTGGCCCCACGCCGAGGCCATCATCGCCACTCTCCTGGCTTGGGAACTCACCCGCGAACCCCGCTTCGCCCAGCGCCATCGCCTGGTCCACGACTGGAGTTTCGCCCGGTTTCCTGACCTCGAGTACGGCGAATGGTACGGCTACCTCCACCGCGACGGCACGGTTTCCTCACGCGCGAAAGGCACACTGTGGAAAGGCCCCTTTCACCTGCCTCGCATGCTCTGGTATTGCAGCCGCCTCCTGTCGCCGCATCCGCAGTGATCCCCACACCTGTCCTATGCCCCATTCGCCTCCGATCAACTCCTTCTGCACATCGCGCCGCACGATCCGCTTCGCTCTTTGCGTTCTGCTCACCGTCCTGAACGCGTCGGCCGACAGTGTCCGCATCGCGAACCAGGCACTCGTCCTGGGCGTCGACTCCCACAATGGCCGGATCATCGAGTTGGCGGATCGCGCCTCAGGCCAGGACTTCGGGAATGCCGCCCATCCAGGAGACCTCTGGGAACTCGAATTCAACGGCGCACCGCCGCGAACCGTTGCTCCCGCCGACGCCCGCGTCTTTCGCATCGAGAGACTGCGCGGCTCGGACAGGGGCTTGCGCCTCGATTGGAGCAATTTTGGCCTTCCCGATGCGCCCGCACTCCGCATCGAGGTGATCGTCCGCCTCGATCGACGGCAAGCCCTGAGCCGCTGGCAACTGGCTGTCGACGCCCCCGGCACACGAGCGATCCAACGCATCCGCTTCCCCCGTGTGCATCGCCTGCCCCGGCTCGAACGCGAGTGCCTGGCCGTGCCCTTCTGGGCCGGCCTGCTCGCCCGCAATCCCCGCCACATCTTCGCCGGCCGCGCATCGAGCGGCGTGCGGCGCGAATATGACTACCCCGGCCACTGCTCGATGCAATGCATGGCCTTCTACTCGGAATCCGGACCAGGACTCTACTTCGCCTGTGACGATACAGCCGGCTATCGCAAGGCCTTTGCGGCCTTCAGCACAGGGTCGGAAGGCTCAGCCTACAAACCGAACCCCGAAGCCGACGCGGGTGCCGCGCCTGAAGCGGGCGGTGTGCCCGATCTCAACCTCGAGACTGTGCATCTGCCTGACCGGCAGGAAGCGGTTGGCCAGCGCTACACCCTGCCATACTCCGCCATCATCGGCGCTTTCCAGGGAAACTGGTTTGACGCCGCGGAGACCTATCGCGCCTGGGCCACCAACCAGACCTGGGCCCGCGAAAGCCGATGGAAGCGCGGGACCGTCCCGCACTGGATTGGCGACACCGGCCTCTGGATTTGGAATCGCGGTCGTTCGTCCGGGGTCATCGAGCCCGCGGTGGCCCTTCAACGCGAGATCGGCCTGCCCGTCAGCGTCTTCTGGCACTGGTGGCACGGTTGCGCCTACGACACGGGTTTCCCCGAGTACCTGCCGCCCCGCGAGGGAAATGCGTCATTCATGGCGGCCCTGGACCGGGCGCACGCCAGCGAGGTGCGTGCGTTGGTCTACATGAACCAGAGGCTCTGGGGCATGACCACGGAAAGCTGGAACAACGAAAACGCCGCGGCGTACGCCGTGAAGGCCGCCGACGACCGGGTGCGACCCGAGGTCTACAATGTGTTCACGAAGTTGCCCTGTGCCACGATGTGCCTGGGCACCGAATTCTGGCGCTCGAAGTACTCCGGGTTGGCGAGCGAAGCCTTCAACCGCCTCGGCGTCGACGGCATCTACATGGACCAGGCGTGCAGCAGCCTCGCCTGCTTCGATTCGCAGCACCAACACCCCCCCGGCGGCGGCACCTACTGGATGAACGGCTTCAAAGCCCTCGAAGGCGACATCCGCCACCGCTGCCCGACACGCGGCGGCGTGGCTTTGGCCGGCGAAGGCTGCGCGGAAAACTGGCTGCCACACCTCGATCTCATGCTCGCTCTGGACGTGAGCCGCGAGCGATACGCCGCGCCGGACGGCTGGGAACCAATCCCGTTCTTCCATGCCGTGTACCATGGATGCGCCATCTTCTACGGCAACTACTCGTCACTCACGATGCCGCCTTATGACGACCTTTGGCCCGCCGAGTTCGCGCCCAAGAAACCGCTCGAACTCCTCGACCGCCGCTTCTCGCGCCAGTTCTACCTCGAACAAGCCCGCTCGTTCGTCTGGGGACAGCAGCCTACCCTCGCCAATTTCCAGCCCTCCCAGTTCCGCGAACGCCCGGACGAAATCGCCTATGTGATCCGCCTTGCACGCCTCCGCAAACTCGCCCTCGACTACCTCCAGGACGGCGCCATGCTTCCCCCTCCCCACGTCGAAACGCCATACCAGGAGATTCCGATCTCGCGCCTCTCGATCTACGCGGGACAGCAAGAAGCCCTCAAGGAGTTTCAGATGACAGTGCCCCTCGTGCTCGCGTCGGCTTGGCGCGCCGTCGACGGCAGGATGGCAGTTGCCGTTGCCAGCATCGCCGACCGGCCCCTGACTCCCACAATCCGTCTCGATGCCGCCAGATGCGGTCTGTCCAGACGCGCCCGCGTTCACCCAATCGGCGAACCCCCTCCCATCGCGTGCACGATCGGATTTGACAAAGAGAACCTGGAGCTTCGCCCTGCCCTGGCTCCGCTCGAAGCCCGGGTGTGGACAGTCGAGCCCTGACCCAACGGTTTTCGGAGGGCCGAGTTCCACGAGGCCCTGTCTGGTGAAGACGCCGTCAGCGATCCGAGAGTTCTCCTGCTCCGCGGACGCGGGGACCTGGAGAGAGAAAAGGAATCGACTCAGAGAAGGGCGGCCCCGCAGGCTGTCACTGCCGCCGACGCGTGCCGTATCGCGCGCCGAGTATCATCAGCCCGCCCAGCAACCCCAGCGTCAGGACCGTCGGCTCGGGGATCGCGTTGTAATGGGCGGAGATTTCGGCAGGTGATAGGGCCCGACCGTAGATCACAATCTCATCGATCACGCCGGTCAGCGGATCGACAAGCGTGCCATCGGCGCGGATCGCGCCCGTTCCCAAAGCCCAGCGGGCGAGCGGAGTGGCTGTGGGATCGCTTCCAACCAGAGTGCCATTGACATACAGACTGACACCCGAACTCTGGCCGACGAAGACCGCGTGGGCAAAATTGGCGGGCGTGGCTGCCAGCGAGTCCGTGAAGGTCACATCGACGACCCCAAAAACCGTGTAGCCCATCTGGCCCGTCGAGTCCCATTGCTCGGCCTTGATGGCCATCCGATCCGAGGCAGTCGCAAAATCAGTCCCCACAAGCCCCATCGACCCCCCCCGGTCACGGTATCCGCTTTGTAGATCGCCTCGAGTGTCCACTCCGTCGGCAGGTTCGCCGCACCCAGAAAGACGTGGCTGCCCGCATCGAAGGCCGCAGCTCCCCCGACAAGCCCCGCGCTTCCCAATCCCACGGCGCCGACGTAGGTTCCGCTGAGGTTTGCGGCGACGCATTGGAGCGTTGTGCTCGCCATCGGCAAGGCGGACGCGGCGCGCCGGGCCGAAGCACTCGACACCCTCTGCCGAACCTACTGGCCGCCCGTCTACGCCTACCTGCGGCGATTGGGCCACGACTACACCGTCTACTTCGCCCCCGAACTGGCCGACCGCGACACGGTCTGGAACCTGTTCGACGAGATGGTCGGCACCGGCGACCTGATGAGCGTCACTAACACCTGGCCCGATCCGCAGGCTATTTCCTCATTTCTGTCATGCCGCCTTGATGCCCGAAGGGGACGCGCCCGTTCACGCCCGGTCTTCAAGCTCCCCTCAGGGCGCAAATGCGACCCGGTAGTATCGCCGCGAGGCGCCGGAAGGATGGGTTTCTGTCTTCGGCGGCCCGTCATCGATCCACTCTGTGACTTCCCCTGAGCCAATGAGTGGCGGCATGGCGTTCCTCCAATTGATCGCGTCTTCGCTGTACTGGATGAGGTAACGCCGGTTGAGATCCGAACGGAACACGAGCCGGAAGCTGCCGTCGGGCAGCAGGCTGGTTTCGCCCTGGGTGTAAATAATCGGGATGCCACAGAGGTTGCCGACGAACGGGACGGGCATCGGAATGACTTGGCTGGCGGTAGACCCGAGACCCAACTGGCCCGACTCATTCGCACCCAAGGCGTAAAGCTGGCAGTCGTCTCCGATCGCCAGAGTATGCCGGTCTCCGGCGGCCACCGCGGTCCATGAGCGGACTCCCGGCGGAAGAGGCACGCGGGTCCACGTGAGCGTATCCCAACTGTAGAGCTGACCGTCGTCGCCAATCGTGACCACAAAATTGCCGCCGGTGGCAAAGTCGATCCAGGACGTGACGCCCTCCGGTTCCTCGATCAGCCGCAAGAACTCCTGGGCGTAGGGATTCGCATCGTAGAGACGGCCGTTGCTGCCCCAGAGGATCAGCCCGTAACCGAATAGTCCGATCCGCCGCCAGCGTTCGACCCATGGCGGACGCACCACCTCGGCGTTGTCGAAACCGGTCCAGTTCCACGCATGCACGAAGGCGCGGCCATCCTGGGCGAGAGTGGCGATCCAGATCATGTTCACCCCGACGTCGGTCCAAACCGCCTCAGCCGGTTCCAGGGGCAACGGGGTCGTGCCATGTTGATAAACACGGCCGTCATCGCCAACAGCCAGCAAAATGCCGTCGCGGTCCTGGCTGATGGACACCCAGCGGGTCACCCCAGGCGGGAAGTCAAGGCGCTCGCTGCCGTCTCTCCACAGACTGCCGTCGGCGGCAATGGCCCAACCGATCCCGGGCTCGAGGACCTGCTGCCAGCGGCCTGTCGTCTCGGGCCACCGCCGCAGCGCAGGCCACAGGATGTTCTCCCGCGCTTGGCCGAACAGCGGCCCCACGGCACCGAAGGCGTGAAGCTCGCCAATGGCGTTGACAACGTAGGAACTCGAACCGCGCAGCGGAACGATGAGCTGCGGTTTGGGAGGCGCGCCGTCCGCATAGACCAGGATCGATGTCGGGACACTCTCGTAGATTCGG
>DAOOQY010000303.1:0-5701 GCA_035389025.1 Verrucomicrobiota bacterium | reverse complement strand
TGCTCGATGAGTTGGGGTATGCTCTGCATGCCAACACCAAGAGCCTGTCCCGCGGGTGTCCGGAGCGGGACGAGCAGTTCTGTTACATCGCCCAAGAGAGGCAGCAGTTCCTCCAGCGCGGCTTGCCGATCATCAGCGTCGACACCAAGAAGAAGGAACTGGTCGGCAACTTCAAGAATGCGGGGCGGGTCTGGAGTCAGACGGCCACCCCAGTGAATGACCATGACTTTCGTTCCGAGGGCAAAGGCATGGCCATCCCTTTCGGCGTTTACGATCCGGTCCGCAACCGGGGTTCGGTGTTTGTCGGCACCTCGCACGACACGCCCCAGTTCGCCGCCGAGAACATCGCCCGCTGGTGGCGTCAACGGGGACGCAAAGACTATCCGCAAGCCGACCACCTGTTCATTCTGGCGGACAGCGGCGGGAGCAACGGAGCCCGCGTGCGGATGTGGAAGTGGGCGCTGCAGAAACAGCTCGCCGATCCCTTTGGTTTGACCATCACCGTCAGCCACTTCCCCACTGGGACCTCCAAGTGGAATCCGATTGAGCACCGGCTCTTCAGCGAGATCAGCGAGCATTGGGCGGGTCGGCCCTTGGACAGTTACCAGATCATCGTCGACCTGATCGGTTCGACGACCACTCAGACGGGGCTACAGGTACGGAGCCAGCTGATCCGAAAGTACTGCCCAACCCAACGCAAGGTCTCAAACTCCCAATTCAAGACCATCCGGCTCGATCCACACGCCGTCCTACCCAGCTGGAAACACACCATCTTCCCAATCGAAAATCGGATTTGGTTTTTGCACGGGGCCCTTGCTCCAGAGGCTGCTCAGGCCGGATAATGCCAACACGCCGCGCCCCTTTGCCAAGGAAAGAGCAAACCGAACCGATTGAACCACAGCGACGCGGAGGGCACTGAGAATTCCGGGTGCTGGCCGAACTGCCCCCGACCCCTTCGCGTTGGTTTCTTGATTTCCGACCCGCTTTGGGATGACAGTGGGAGGTGAAGCCCGGTGCCAAAGCGGTGCTGAAGCACGCGCACTCCAGCCCTTTGAGCTTGATCGACTCTTTGCGTTTGGTCACCCTCTCGCCAGGCCCAGTCCAATTGGTCAATGCCTATGAGTTACCCCCTCTTACCCCTCGTTGCCGCGGTCACTCTCGTGCACGCGCCACTTGCCGCACAGATCATCAGCCACCAACTCTTCGACTCGACGGCGGGCACGCTCCGCGACAATTTCACGGGAGTCCGGGGCACGGTGTTCCAGGCCAGCGAAGCAACCAACCGCGTCGTCACGCATCTGGGTTACTACGACTCCGGGAGCGACGGTCTGCAGTCCACTCATCGTGTCGGGGTCTACGCTGCGACGCCGGCAGGCGCTGGCACCGGGGCGTTGCTGGCCGAGGTCACCATTCCCGCCGGCACGAATGCGTTCCTGGAAAACGGCTATCGCTGGGTTAGCCTCCCAAGTCCGCTGACCCTCGAAGCCAAAACCAGCTACGTCCTGGCGGCGGAGGTCACGGCCAGCAGCGGCGATCCGTACCCAGACGCGACCACGCGGGTGTGGAACCGCTATTATGTTGGGTACCATGCGAACACTTCACGCGCGGCCCGCTCGAGCACGAACGCCTGGCCTGGCGAGCCGGAAACCCAAGCCATGAACAACGCGGCCTATGGCGCCGCGAACCTCGGACTGGCTCTGTCGCCACGGCCCTATCGCCTCATGCCGCTGGGTGATTCAATCACGGCGGGCTACACCGACAACCCCAACTGGAAGGTGCCGTTCCAGTTCGGCTACCGCAGCGGTCTATTCAGCCTCCTGAGCAGCAATGGCATCCCGTTTCAGTTCGTTGGCAACTCGCTCGAGCCGTGGAACGGCGTGTTTGGGCTGCCCACCAACCAGCCGACGCCGGACCTGCGGTTGGTCGCACAGGACCAACACGAGGGCTACGGCGGTCAAGGCACGGCCTACGTCGCGCAGAACCTTCGGGGCTGGTTGGCGAACGATCGCCCGGACATCGTGCTGCTGATGATCGGGATCAACGACATCGCGGCGGGGCAGACGGGCCAGCCCACTTCCGTGCAGACGGCCCTCAGCAACATCGTGCAGATCATTGTCACCAACCGCCCAAGCACCCACGTGATTGTCGCCCAGATCATCCCTTACGCCACCGCCTACACCTCGGCCATTTACGAGTACAACGACTACATCCGGAGCACACTGGTGCCGGCCTTCGCCGCGCGTGGCCACCGGGTCACAACGGTGGACCAATGCTCGCACTTCGTTACCGACCCTGCTGGGTTGAGCGCGGACAAGGAACGCTACGCGAACGGCATCAACCACCCCGACGCCCGAACGTATGCCAAGATGGCGGAGACCTGGTTTGCCGGCATCCAGGCCGTGCTCTCCGGCGGCCCCACGGTGACCCTCAGCGCGCCAGCCGCCACCCAGGAGGCAGGCCCGGGCACGGTTCTGGCCGTTACTGCCTCCAGCACTCCTGGGGCCGGCGGGGAGGTCATGCGCCTGGAGTTGCTCGTGAACGGCGTCCTGCAATCCGAGGCAAACGGTAGTTCGCTCGCCACCACCTGGCAGGTGCCGGTCCGAGGCGCGCATCGCCTGACCGTGCGTGCCTTCGATGCCGAGGGGAACTCGGGCGAGCGTAGCGTCTATGTCCTCGGCACCGATCCGAGCACCGGTCCCGGCGGAGTTGCCCATGGCCTTCAGGTCTGGCTCAAAGCCGAGGCCGGCGTGGTGTTCGGTTCGGGCAAGTCAGTGGTGCGTTGGCGGGACCAGAGCGGCCAGATCAACGATGCCTCGCAGCTCAGCGCCACCCTGCAGCCAAAGTACGTCGAGGGACTGTTCGGGTCCGGCCCCGGCCTGCGTTTTGACGGCACGCGCTTTCTCACCTCGACGAACGGCATGTCCATCGGCAGCTATACCAAGATCGTGCGTTTCTTCATCAGTCACACGGGCACCGTCAACAATCTCCTCTCCAGTTCCAGTGGCGGCAGCGCATCGGCGCGCGGTCATAGCCTGCTGTTCGGAACCGGACAGCAGACGCTGAAGATGTCGCATAGCGGCAATTTCGCCGTGGCCACGACGAATGCGCCGCTGGGACAGGCCGTGACCGTCCTCGCGACCTACGATGCCAACTCGTCCGCGGGTGAAATCTATCTCGACGGTTTCCTGTGCGGCTCGGGCATGGCGGAGGGCGACAACACGATGACCTCCTATCAGGTCGGCGCCCTCGCCGGCGCCTCCCGCCTCAGCGGTGCCGTTTCCGAAGTCATGATCTATGACCGCGTGCTCACACCGGCGGAGCGCCAGGCGATCTTCGGCTATTTTGACGACAAGTACCGCACGCCCTTCGAGCTCTGGCAAAAGCAGTCCTTCGCTCCTGGCGACCCACGCGCCGCGCCCGGCTTCGATGCGAGCGGCGACGGTATCGCCAATGCGGTCAAATATGCCCTCGGCCTGGACCCTCTGGCCGACAATGCCGGGTCCGATCATCTGCCCCACGTGCGACTGGCTGACCGTACCGTGGAAGTCACCTATCGACGTGCCACGGGTCGTCCCGATGTCGTTTGTCACCTCGAGTCTTCTCCGGACCTTCAGACCTGGACTCCCGTCGCGGACACCTCAGTCGGCGTGGCCGGGTCGATTGACACGCGCAGCTACTCCGTACTGGTTGCTCCCGACACCAGCGCCCTCTTCCTCCGCCTGCGCGTACTCCTGCCCGGTTGACGGACTGCGGCGACATCCGCACGCTGTTCAGTGAGCGGGCGGTTCTGCCCCGTTGGCCCCGAACGCCTCAGCCGGGGCGGCGAGGTCGCGCAGCGTATGGAGAGTGCGTGTGATTGAGCACCGCTTCACTGTGGGATTTCGCCGATCACCGTCATCGCAAAGCGGCGGTGAACCGCGCGCACTCCAAACGCTTCGCGCGGTCCACGCCGTCGTGCCCACGCAGCTCTATCGACTGTCCACCGGCTTCACCCGGTTCTGCCTCGACGCGTCTGTGCGCCGGGAGGCCTTCCTTGATGAACCGGTCCAGGGGCGCCAAGTAGAAGTTCGCGAAGTGCTGCGACGTCAGGTTCCCGATTCAGAAAAGAACCGCGACCGCTGCGCGGAGCTTTCTTTGTCCTCAGACTTTCGCACCCCAAACCAACTCCCCGCTCCGCAGGCTCGGCTTGCGCGTCCCGCGCTGCGCCAGCCTGCTCCGGACAGCCCTGCCTACCTGCAGGCAGGTCCGCTTGGCTGTCCTGCTCATTGACCTGGGGCCAGCACAGCCCGGAACCCGAGGTCGTAGTCCCTGCCGTCCGGGCCGCTGCTGAGGCGGTTGGCTGACCGGCAGAACCCGGCGTACCCGTTCCAGTCCAACAAGTCTTGACACCACTCCAGCCTGGATCGGCTCCCACCTCGGCCCTGGTTATGGGCAGCCTCCCGCCCTGAGCCAGGGTGTCCGGTTTTTCCCAAGCCCGCGGCACCTCTGACCATCCAAATGAGCCGACGGGCAAAGTGCGATCTGCTTGAAAGTTCAGCGCGAGTGGGTAGGGTGCCGGCGATGAAGCACATGGATCGTATCACGTTCGATCCGGAGCAGTGTGGCGGGCGGCCCTGCATTCGCCATTACCGCATCCGCGTCAAGGACGTGTTGGACATGCTCGCCGGCGGTGCGACGCGCGAGGAGATTCTCGAAGACTACCCGTTCCTGGAACCGGACGACATCCTCGCGTGCCTCCAGTATGCGGCCGAGCAGGTCAACCATCCGGTGCTGGTAGGCGCCTGATTGTGTGCGGTTCTTGATCGATAATCAGTTGCCGTCCGCGCTGGCCCACTGGCTGCGCGAGCGGGGCCACGATGCGGAGCATCTGCGGGCGGCGGCTGCTTCACATCCTTCAGGTCCCGGTTTAGGAACCAGAGCGTGTATGCGTTGACCCTGCGGGCTGCTTCTCGACCGACGGCCAAGCTTGCCCGGGAAGATGGCCCAGTACATATCGTCGGAATTGCCCGCTCCGGTCGTGGTCGCGCTCCTCGATCAACCGGTCCGTCGCGCGGTCGATGATCAACTCCGATCGCGTATAGCGGACGTCGTGCATGTAGGCGTTCGAGGTGAAATAGAGCATGGTACCGGTGAACAGCCGCGCATCCTCGACCGCCTCCAGTTCGAGAACGTCCTGGCCCGATGCGGCGTCGAAGACCAGCCGCCGCGCGGTGAAAGCCTCTGGATTCCGACCCACGGCGAAGACGGCGCAATCAATGCCCAATCCGAAGAAGAGGTTCAGCAGGCGGCGTTCAGGTGGTTTTTGGGTCGATAGGGGTGATGTGCATGGTTCGAGCTGGGCATAGGGATCGCCTGGCTGTGCCTGGACCTTGCGGCCGCTCGCCAACCACAACACCTGCCGAGTGACCTGCCCGGGTTTCTCCTTCGAGGAAGCCAGTTGAACCAACACGTGACCTGCAGGGTCGAAGAACACCTGCTCCTGGTGGGGCGACTCCTGTCGATACGCATAAGCCATTCCGAGGCGGTTGGTGATCGGGGGGGCCAGCCAATGCTGGTTGGTGGCAATCACGGCTCGCAGGCGGGCAGCGGCCGCGTCCCGAGCGGAAGCGGCCTGAACCGCCTGCGGACTGGCGATCACCACGGCGGGGTGGGCCCCGTCCAGACAAGCATCCGTGATCCACGCAACGCGGGACCCGCCTGC
>DAOOQY010000302.1:0-5704 GCA_035389025.1 Verrucomicrobiota bacterium | reverse complement strand
CGTCCAGGATGCCTCGATCGCCGCATCGTACGCCCAATTGGCCGCAACAGGGTTGGGGTTGGCCACCTGCTGGGTTGGGGCTTTCGACGAAAGCGCGGTCTGCCGCGTGTTGCATCTTGGGACCGGCGAGCGCCCGGTGGCCATGCTGCCGCTGGGCTACGCCGCCGAACACCCGATTCCCACCCCGCGCCGCGACCTGAAGGAAGCCGTGATCGATCGGGAGTGAGGGGGCAAAACATACTTTTGCCATCGCCAACGCCTCGCTCCTGAGTTGAGAGAGCCGTTGCGGGTGATCGTCGCAAAGCGGAGTGCGCCCGTCCTCGGGCGCAGCGGTGTCCGAGCAACCGCACGCGTCGGTCTCGTCCACATCCTGGGTGCATTCCTTCATTTCTGTGGCCGAGGGATTGCTCCTCAGTCACAGTTGGTCAAGGCTGTGCTCCTTCGTCGCGCCTCGCCGGCAAGCCAAATCCCATCCGGCAAAATCGGAATTCACTTTTGCACAGACCCCAAGCTCCTCTCACCCCAGCCGCCACGGCTCGCGCATGGCCGTTCCCAGAAGACGCGTCGCAGTCGCGTCGTCGGCGATTGTCTCTGTCTCCGGATTCCACGACAGCTTGCGTCGGAGTTGCATGGCGAT
The DNA here is from genome assembly GCA_035389025.1 of Verrucomicrobiota bacterium. GTDB lineage: Bacteria > Verrucomicrobiota > Verrucomicrobiia > Limisphaerales > J093 > MWFF01. Next base: position 5,067 of record DAOOQY010000302.1, on the reverse strand, counting down.
TTGTCCCAGGTGACCGGGGGTCATCGAGCGCTGCCCGACCTCGGCGGGTGCGACCGGGGCGCGACGCGATTTCATGCAATCGAGGAAGTTGCGATGATGGCCCGGGGAGCGGGGCAACTTGATCTTCATCGCGTCCGGGGGTTCGAGCAACAGCCGTTTGGGTTCGGCCTCGATCGCCTCGCGATCGCACCGAATCCACCCCTCTTCTCCAATCCAGCGCGTGCCAATGCGCACCTCAGGAGCCCCCGCGGCAATCAGCATCGAGACCTCGTTTGCGTACGTGCAGGTGACGCGAAACGACGTGGCTGTGTTCCATAGGCCGCGCGACGGGAACTCACCCTCCGCCTCGACCGCGACCGGACCGGTTGCGTCCCAGTCCATGCCCCAGTGCGCGATGTCGACGTGGTGGCCGACCCAATCGAGCAACTGGCCTCCGCCGTAATCCAGGTGCCAGCGCCAGTTCTGGTGGACGCGCGCCGGACAATAGGGAGCCCACGGAGCGGGTCCGAGCCAGAACTCGTAGTCCAGGTGGATGGGGGGCGGTCCGGGCTGTTCCTGCCCGGCGGTCCCGCAGAGGTCCGTGTGTCCGGACGGCACACCAACCTCGACCGCACGGACTCTTCCGATGCGCCCGTTGCGCACGAGTTGGGCGGCCGCCCGGAAGGTCTCGACCGAGCGCTGCCAACTTCCGGTCTGCCAGATGCAGCCATACCGTCGAACGGCTTCGCAGATCGCCCTGCCTTCTCGAAGAGTGTGGGCCAGAGGCGCCTCGCCGTAGACGTCCAGTCCGGCTACGACCGCCTGAACGGCTGGGACGGCGTGCCAGTGGTTGGGCAAGGCGAGCGCCACCGCGTCCAAATCCGCCCGGGCAAGGAGATGGCGAAAATCGTAATAGACACGGCAGTCCTGGTTCTTGTAATGCCGGTTCACCAGCTCTTTCCCTTCCTCGGCGTGCAGCTTGTCCACATCGCACACGGCCACCACCTGGCAGTCCGGCTCTTTGAGAAACGACTCGAGATTGCGGACACCTCTCGAGCCGACGCCGATGGCGCCCAGGACAATCCGGTCGCTTGGGGCAGGACGCGCGCCCTGGGCCAGGATGGAGGCCGGCGCCACGATTGGGGCCGCCAGAAGGGCGGGGGCCGTGGCGAGCGTTTCCAGAAAGCGGCGGCGCGTGGATCGGTGGGGCGCGTGCACTCGATGGTCGCTTCTGTTCATTGGCGTCAAACAGTCGTTGTCTCCGGCGCTCTCGGCGCGCGCCCGCATGGACCGGGCCGCCCTGCCGAACATCCGGGCCGGGCCGCCCTGCGCGGCCCTTGCGCCGGCCGTCCTACTCGATTCTCAACAGAACTCCCTGTCCGGCGGCCAGCCACTGCTGCTCGCCCGCGAACCCAGTCAACTCTCCGGTATAGGGCGACACCATCTGAACGCGGCGCGGCGTTTGGCGGAACGTGACGGTGCCATGGTGGGATCGGAGCGAATCCTTGTTGACGACAAGCGCGTAGCGGCTGCCGTCCGCGTGCGTGAAATCCCCAACCATGAACGGCGCGTTTCCGACGGTTGCGATCAGGCTCGATTCGCCGGGGCCGTGTGCGCCTTCGGGAATGGCCCCGAAATGATAGACCTCATCCGAGGTCAGTTGCAGCAGGGTCGGGGCGAGCTTGCCGACCTGGAGGTTGACGTTCTGCAGCGCCGACCATGTCGGCGTGGCGTGACCGAATTGGTCGATGGGCGCCATGCGGTAATTGCCCACCTGGGGCGCGAAGTAGGTGAAGTAGGCGATGCCGCGCCCGCCGTAGGCGAGGGTGGTGTAGACTTGGAAGCGCAGGTCGGCAGGGGTGGCCTCGCGGTAATTGAAGTGGGCCACGCTCAGGACGATGTTCCAGAAGGGCAAGCCGTGTTTCCTGGCCGCCTGGCGCATCTGCTCGAGGTTCAGAAAGTACCCGGCGCGCAACGAGCCGTCCTCCATCAGCGCGTAGTGGTCGTAGCTCAACTGCGTCGGCCGGCAGGTGGCAACGAACTTCTCGAGATGCTCCTCGTAGGTGGCTGTCCCGAGTTGCGCCGGGCTGGCGTAGTTGGGAAAGAGATTGATGTAGGGCCACTTGCCCGGAGCCAGTTCCTTCACGATGGACGCCACCGTGGCCAGTCCCGGAAACGCCTCCGCCCCCGGCTCATCGCGCAGGTAGTAGCCGTACACCGCCGGGTGCGATCCCGTCTCGGCGACCAGTGCGGCCACGTTTGTCCGCGCCGCCCCGGCGTCCACGTTGCGCCAGTCGTAGCCGGAGACGCGCTGGTCGGAGACGATGGCCTTCAGCCCCGCCGCATGGCAGAGATCGAGTTCCTTGGGCGACACAAAGCCCGCAATCGTTAATCCGCAGTCGCGCATCTGTTCGAAGGTGGCCGCATCGGACGGCGCCCAGTTCCATGCCATGAGAGGAAAGAACGAGTCCGCGCAGCGGCCCGTTTCGATCGAGATCGTCGAGATCGCCGTGACGAGCGCAAGCAGCAGAGGAAAGCGGGTTTGCATGGCCTGAGTGTACGTGGTCTTCGCGCGCGTTGGCAAGCGGCTGCGTCCAGATTCCTCGATCGCTGAAACGTGTCGCGGACAAGTTCGTGTGCAGCATCCGGGCCAGCAGCTCTGCCCATGAACCTCGTACCGCGGACGTCAGTCCGCGCCATCTCGCTCCGCCAGAGACAAGGAACAGTGCCGACTCATCCCGCGCTGCGGGACGGCTACGACCTTCATGGGCAGAACCGCTGCGTCCGTGCGGCTCAGCGTTGACGCATGTCAACTCAGTGGCGCATCGTCTCGCCCCGGCATGAATCTCACGTCTCTGCTTCCTGCGCTCGGGCTCGCCGCGGGGATGGCGGTTGCGAACGCCGCGGGCGACGCGGACAGTTCCGCGGCTTTCGAAGAGGCCCGGCCCATCGATTATTTCATTGTCGTGACCGGAGGCGAGTTGCTCGAAGGCGTCTACCCGGACGGCCACACGCATTTCCTGACTCGCACGTTGCGGCTGCTGGGTTGCCGCTGCGTCGGCTCGCTCACCGTGGACGATCGTCGCGAGGACATGCTGCGCGCGCTGCGTTTTGCGACGAATCAGGCGCCGCTGGTCCTGGTCACCGGCGGGCTCGGGCCAACCCCGAACGACATCTCGCGCGAGACGCTCTCCGAATTCACGGGCATCCCCCTGCGCGAACACCCGGATGCGCTGGCCGACCTCGAACGGCGCTTCGGCCAGACACGCGACCTGATCCGGCCCAACCTGCGGCGCCAGACGTTGGTACCCGAACGCGGCGGTTACCTCAAGAACGGCGCCGGAACAGCCGTCGGCCTTGTCTTTGACCTGGGCAAGACGTTCCAAGGGAACCAGGACGCGCTGGTCATCGCGCTGCCCGGGCCGCCGCGGGAACTCCAGCCGATGGTTCTGCGGGAACTGGCCCCCTTCCTGAAAGAGCGGTGCGGCGCGCGCTCTTTCGGGCATTCGTTGACGCTGCGCTTTGTCGGGATCGGCCAGTCGCAAATCGACCAGTCAATCAAGGATCACGTGGCAATGGCGCCCGACGTGATGGTGACTTCGCTCTTCGACGGCAGCCGGGTGGACTTCACCTTCGCTTTGCCGGGCCATCGCCCCGAGGATCGCGCGCGACTCGAGCGGATCGAAGAGGCCATTCGCGAGCATTTGGGCGAGTTCCTCTATTCCGACGATGGCACGGCGCTCGAAGAGGTGGTCGCCCGGAGGTTTCTGGCGCGCAAGGCCTCGGTCACAATCGCCGAGGTCGGCAGCGGTGGGCAACTCGTCGCGGCTCTCGGCTCATTGCTCAATGCGCCGCAATTCCTCGCGGGCGCGTGCTCTGCCCCGAACGAAGAGACGCTGGCGCGCATCCTCAGTCTGCCCGCCGCGCCCGCTGCGCGTCCTGCGCTCGAGCGGGCGCAAGCTTTTGCCGGGGCGGCGGCACGGTGGGGACGCACTCCCTGGGCGCTGGCCGTTGGCGGGGTCGAGACGAATGCAGCGGGCAGGCGCGCGGTCTGGCTGGCTCTGAAGTCCGCCGATGGTTCCTGCCAGACCTATGCGGTTCCGGCGCACGATTCGGGCGAGATCAGTCGCGGCGGCCTGGTTACCGCGATTCTCGATCAGTTGCGCCGCGCGCTGCCTTAGGGTCTGTGCAAAAATTACTTCCGATTTTGGCGGGAGCGCCACCGGGCCAGATGCGAGGCGCGAGGGAGGGAGTGTATCCGCAGCGATACTCGACCGACCGAGGAACGACGCAGATGGCCCGGTGCCGCCCCGCCCCGCAGGGCTGGGGGGCTTTGGCTCGCTGGCTTCGTTGCTCCTCGGTCACAGACCCCTTCGGGTATGCTCCCTCGTCGCGCCTCGCCAGCGAGCCAAATCCCCTCCAGCAAAACCGGAATTAGTTTTTGCACAGACCCTTAGCCCATTTACAGTGCCAGGGCTCGAACGGCGTGTTCGGCGAGGTTCAGCATCTTGTCCGGCGCGATCCCCAGCCAGAGCATGCCGACGATGCAGAACCAGAGGACTGCTTGGGTGAGCCGTGAGAGGACAATCGGCTCCGGATCGCGGACGAGTTGGCCTTCACTTTCTCGGGGCCAGTACATCGCCCGGATGACGCCGAAATAGTAGTAGATCGAGATCACAACCGCCAGCAACGCAACACCCGTCAGGGCATACATTGCAGGCCAGGAAGGGCCCCTCTCGAGAGCCGCTTTGATGAGCAGGAACTTCCCGAAGAAACCGGCCAGAGGAGGGATGCCGGCGAGGGAGACCATGGACAAAGCGAGCGCGGCCGCCAGCAGCGGCGAGCGCCGGTGCAGCCCGGCCAGGGCCGGAATATCCGCGGCTTCCGCGGTGGGCGCCACCAGGCACAAGACGAAGAACGCCGCGCCGAGGGTGAACAGGTATGCCGCCAGGAAATAGAGGACGGCGCCCAGGCCCGGCGCGCTGAAGGTCGAGAGGCCCAGGAAGACAAACCCGCCATTGGCGATGCTCGAATAGCCGAGCAATCGCTTCAAATTCCGCTGCGGGATGGCGCAGAGGACGCCGTAGA
>DAOOQY010000301.1:0-5715 GCA_035389025.1 Verrucomicrobiota bacterium | reverse complement strand
TTGCTGTGTCGACCGCCGCCGGTAGCGTCGTCATCGCATGGCCCGCAACAAGCACCTACCTGCTCGAATCGACCGCCGCCCTCGGGCCCGCGGCAAGCTGGTCCGCCGTCGATACCTCGAGCGCTGTGGTCGAAGGCGGCCAGAAAAAGCTGACGCTCACGCCGTCCCAGGCCGCAACCTTCTATCGAATGAAGAAGTAGCGTCGCGGGCTGCGGCGCCTGCGCGCGCATGCTCTTTTCCGAACACGAGGGCCGGGGAGCATCCCCGGCCCTTTCTTCTAGGGATGCCCTTTCAGATCAAACCGACGGTGTCCTGCCGCCGCTTTGGCCGCGATCCTGGTCGATACCTTTGTCGCCCGCGGGCGTGAGAAGCGCTCGTAGCCGCCATCGTAAGAAGCGCTCGTAGCCGCCGTCGTAAGCAGCGCTCGTAGCCGCCGTCGTAAGACGGCGCTGATGATTGTCTTTGCCAGAGCAAGTCAGCGCGGACTCATCCCCGCGGTCGCGGGACGACTATCCGTCGTAACAGCCGGCGTGACAAGCGCTCGTAGCCGCCGTCGTAAGACGGCGCCTGGAGTTTGGACATGATTCGGATTGGACTTCATCGCACACCTCATCGCACACCTCATCGCGCACTTCATCGTGTGGCGAGCAGCAGGAAGAGGCATGGATGTCCTCCCTGGGCAAATTGAAGGTTGAGGTCCGTCATGGCCCTCTTGGACCCAATCGCATCGATGCTGCGTGGCTTGGGTCCGGACGGATCGAACATAGCCTGCCGAACGATGAAGTGTGCGATGAAGGCCCTGCAACTGCCCCATTCTCCCGTCCTGCAGGCCGGGCGCCCTCATCCGGCGACTGCCGACTGCCCCTTGTGAATGCATCCGTTTGCGATTAGATTCAGCCCATCAACTATGAAACTGAGGCGCGCTCTCCGAAGCTCTCCGGCCGTGATCCTGGCCGGCCTCGCTCTGCTCCTTCAATCGGCCGATGTCGCGTCGCTGGGACAAGGTTCCGATGGCACCGTTCCGCCCATGGACGGCGTGAGCTGGGTCAAGGCCGGATCGATCTGGCATTACTCGAACACCGGCACCGACCAAGGCGACGCCTGGCGGCTTCCGGACTTTTCTGTGGCCGATTGGCCCTCCGGACCGGCTCAACTCGGTTACGGCGATGGCGACGAGGCGACCCTCACCCGCGAAGGCAGACCGCCGCATCCGCTGACCGCGTATTTCCGCACCGAGTTCCAGGTCGATCGCGCCAGCGCATCGGCCCGGTTGATCCTTCGCCTGGTGCGGGACGACGGGGCGGTGGTCTATCTGAACGGCAAGGAGCTGCTGCGCGACAACATGCCTGCAGGCGAGGTGCGGTTTGACACCCCCGCCGAGGCGACAGCACCCGACGAGAACGCCTGGCGCACATTCGAAGCCGACACCGCCCTGCTTGTCGATGGCCGGAATGTCCTGGCCGTCGAAGTGCACCAGGCCAGCGCCGCCAGCAGCGACATGAGCTTCGACATCGAGTTGATCGGGCACCCCGCCGGTTTGCTGTCTCCCGTGGTGTCTATCAGTGCCGCGGATGCCGAGGCCAGGGAGATGGCGCCCATGCTCCCGGCATTTGACAACGCGGTGTTCCGTCTCGATCGCACGGGCGATGCCTCCGGCGAATTGACGGTGTTCTTCTCCGTGAGCGGCACGGCCGAGGCGGGCGTGGATTACGAGTCTCTGGGGAATTCAGTCACCTTCAAGGATGGCCAGCGCAGCGTTGACCTGGAAGTCGTGGTCCTCGACGACCTGTTGGTGGAAGGGGATGAAGGCGTCGTCGTGCGGCTCGAGCCTGATCCGAGCATGGGTCCTGTGGAGCGTTATCGTGTGAATCCGCAATGCGCCATGGCCAAGGCGGTGATCCATGACAACGACGGCCCATCCGTGGAGACCCTGGTCAAGATCGTCGCGCCCCAAGACGGCGCGCGATTCCCCGAGGGCGACGTCATCCGGATTGCCGCCTGGGCGGTCGACCCCGTGGGATTCATCGCGCAACTCGAGTACTTCGCTGACGGGACCAAGATTGGCGAGTCGTCGGTGGGCTGGCCCGAATGCGTCGGCTGCGAACCCAAGCCGGGCGATCCGGCGAGACACGAATTCGAGTGGAAAGGGGCGGGGGTGGGCCGCCATGAAGTTGTGGCCCAAGCTACGCGCCGCATCATGTTCCAACCCCGGTACGAAGAACAAATCCTCGATCCGCCGGCAGTCTCGGCCCCAGTCTCCGTAGCCGTGATCGGAGACTCAGCCGGCGTTCGGTTCCGCATCGCCGCCACACGGCCTGTCGCCGAGGAATCCGCGTTTCCTTACCGCCGCCTGCCGTTGGTCGGCGAGTTCACCATCAGCCGGACCGGCGATCTGACGCAGCCGGCGACTGTTTTCGTCCATTACAGCGGCAGCGCGGAGAACGGGGTGGACTGCGAGCCGCTGCCCTCGCTCGTCACAATCCCGGCAGGAAAGGAGTCCATGAGCCTCGAAGTTAAGGCCATCCCCGACAAGGCGCTCGAACGGTCCGAGAAGCTTGTCGCACGGCTTTCAGCCTGCCCGCCCAGAACCGATCCGCCCCCTGGCGTCCCTTGTCTTCCCGTCCGAATCGACCCTGAACATTCCTGGGCCGTTGTCACAATCTGCGACGATGCGCGATGCGGGCAAGCCGCAACGCTGCAGATCACCAGCCCGAGGGATGACGCGCGGTTCCCGGTCGGCGCCCCGATCACGCTCAACGCCGTGGCTATCGACCCGCTCGGGGCAATCACGCGTGTCGAGTTCTGGGCCGGCGAACAGCAAATCGGCGTCTCCGAGATTTGGTTCTTCCGAGCACCCGACCCCGGCACACCGATTCATCACGAATTCGTTTGGAGCGACGCGAAGGCGGGAGCGCACACCCTGACTGCGCGCGCCAAGGATTCCGTCGGACTCGACGTCGCATCATCTCCGGTCCGAATCCTGGTGAGGGACGCGCCGGCAGGGATTTTTGTCGAACGCGATCTGCCCGCCGCCTACACGCCGGGCGTCGCATTCGAAGTGAGACTGGCGGTCGCGCCCCCGGGCCCGGGCAACGCCTGGGCTGTGGCTGATCAACCGCCCGCGGGATGGAGCGTGGCCGACATCAGCGACGGCGGTGTCTTTGATGCGACTCGTGGACAGGTCAAGTTCGGGCCTTGCCTCGATTTGACTGCGCGCACCCTGACCTACCGATCCATTCCTCCCTCCGATGCACAGGGGCGATGCGAGTTCTCAGGTGAGGCGGCTTTCGATGGGACGATTGTCCCCATCGGAGGCGATTCCGTAATCGAGTCATCAACCCAAACCCACCCGGCCGACCTCGATCCTCAGGACTTCGCCATCGGTTTGGGTGAGGTCACCGCCTATGCCGCCGCCTGGAAACAGGGCGCAACGTGGACAAGCGGACCCGTCCCGATCCCGCTCGATTACGTGACGCGGGCGGGACAGATCTGGCGGCAGGGCGAGTTCTACGCGCATGACCCGGGCCAGGGCCCGACTCCGGAATGTTGGGTCCCCACCGCAGCCGGAGGCGGCCCCGGGCTTGACGACCTGTCCGCGCATAGGATCGTCCGGAGTTTTGCGGGACCCGGGGCTCCCGGGGATGTGCTCGAGGTGCGGATCGCCGTGACGCCCGACGGCCCAGTGGGCGCGTTCGCGATCGAGGAACGCGTTCCCGAGGGCTGGACTTTTGTCGATGCCGATCCGGACGCGACCTGCAACCCGGCTGATCGCCAGATTCGTTGGGGGCCGTTCTACACCGCGGACCCGACCGTGCTGAAGTATCGGATCGGATCTCCGGTCTTCGCGGCCAGTTTCGCTCCGTTCTCGGGACGCGCCTCGTTTGACGGTCACAATCAGCCGATCCTGGGCGCAAGATCGGTTTTGGCCGAGGATGCCTCGACGGCTGTTCGGTTCCAGGGCATCACCCGGGGCGCGGGCACGGTTCGGTTTGTCTTGGGCGGCCCGCCCGGCCAGGTGTGCCAGATCGAGTCGTCAACTGACCTTATTGACTGGACGCCCCATCGCAGGGTCTTCGTGTTGGATGACGGCACCGTCGAGGTCCAGGATGACGCGCTGCCGGCTCGAGCGCGGTTCTTCCGGGTGCGCCCGGTCGGGGACCCCTGATTGAGCGTGAAGCGCGTCATCGCGAATCTGACGTGACCCTTGTGTTCAAGACTATGCGCTCCTTGGGATGGAGTGGTCCGATTTGAGATCGTTCATCGGTTTTGGCCTCCAGGCACCCGTCACTCCGGAGCGCTCTGCTCCCCTCACTCTGAGTCGACTGCGGACTGATGTTCTGAATTTTGCATCATGATGCTTACTGGGTGGTTCCTTGACAGCATGAGGTTCTGGTCCTACGGTCGCTCCATGAGAACAACCGTGACCTTGGAGTCCGACGTTGCCCGCCGCCTGCAGGAGGTGAGTCGCACCCGGAAACTGAGCTTCAAGGAGGCCCTCAACACGACGTTGCGATGCGGTCTGGACCAGATGCTGGCCAAGCCGAAGGCAAAGCTGTTTCGCACAAAGCCCGAGGATATGGGAGTCCTTCCCCATCTGAACTACGACAACATCGGCGACTTGCTCGAGCTGGCGGAGAACGCATCGAAACCATGATGCTGATCGACGCCAATCTGTTGCTCTACGCCGTCAACTCGGCGGCCCCGCAGCACGAGGGGGCGCGCCGGTGGCTGGACGCGGCACTTTCCGGCACCGAGGATGTCGGCTTTGCCTGGCCCGTGATTCTTGCCTTCTTGCGAATCGCCACCCACCCAGGTTTGTTTCCTCGGCCGCTTTCGGCGAGCGCGGCGACTGCCAAAATGGACGCCTGGCTGGCGCAGCCCGTCGCCCGCGTTCTCGACCCCGGCGCCGAGCATTGGCCGCGCTTTGCCAACCTGCTGCGGCAAAATCAATGCTCCGGCAACTTGATCCAGGACGCCCATTTGGCCGCATTGGCCATCGAGCGTGGTGCCGCACTCTGCTCGACCGACGCCGACTTTCTCCGGTTCCCCGCTCTGAAATGGCTCAACCCTCTCGCGGATAAGGGTGCCGCCCAAGAGCGGTGAGACTCGGACCGGCGAATCCTGGCGGAGCGAGGCGGGGAGCAGTCTCGCGGTGACGCCAGCTTCACCCCGTCGATCGGAACAATGGCCTCCAATGGCCCCGGCGCGCTCGATCAGTGCCAGCCATCGGCTGCATCGGGCCCGGCAGCATGCAGGTCGACCATCAGTGTCGCGTGGTCACTCTCAGCGTCGGCAGGCCCGGCGGGAACGAGCGCTCGAACAATTCGCGCATCGGGCCGCTGTACTGCGCGGTTCGCACTGCTCCCCAGGTCGACTGATCGCCCGTGGCGTAGTAGAGATACGTTCGTCCCTCCCACTCGAAGATGTCCACATCCGAGTTGTTGATGCCTTCGCCCGGACCGGCTTCGAGGATCGGGTTGAATGGGCTGAGATCCCACGATTCGAGGTCCCGGGATCGTGCCAGGAACGACACCCAGCCTGTGTGGCCCGGAATGGCTGCGTGCAGGTAGATGACGTAGTAGTACGGCGCGTGGTATCGAAGCACCGGACAGGCGCTGTACTCGCGGTTCGCGCCGGTGAAGATAAGTCCATCGACCTTGCTCCACTGCGCCAGGTCGGCCGACCGTGCGAACTTGACACAAACCATCACCGGTT
>DAOOQY010000300.1:0-5730 GCA_035389025.1 Verrucomicrobiota bacterium | reverse complement strand
TGCGGCCTTCGGAGCGGAGCACGGAACAGGGATGGAGGTACTTCTCCGGGGTCTTGGTTTCAAGGGTGGCCGACATCACCAGGATCAGGAGATCGGGCCGCCGCGCGGCCTGGAGATCGAGGGCGCGCGCCAGGGTGATATCGCCGTAGAGGTGACGCTCGTGGAACTCATCGAACACGAGCACATCCACGCCCGAGAGCAGCGGATCCTGCACCATCTGGCGCAACAGAATGCCTTCGGTGACGTACTTGATCCGCGTTTCCGGCTCGGCCACGTGGTCGAAACGAATCTGGTATCCGACCTCGCGTCCGAGTTCGGTGCCGCGCTCGCGGGCGACGCGGGCGGCCAGCAGGCGTGTGGCCAGGCGCCGCGGTTGCAGGATGACGGCCTGACCGCGATCGAGGAAACCGTGTGCCAGAAGCATCTGGGGCACCTGGGTGGATTTGCCCGATCCGGTGGGGGCTTGGAGGATGAGGCGGCGGTGGTCGCGGCTTTGTGCGACCAAGGCCTCTTCGAGTTCGTAGATCGGCAAGGAACCCGCCCAAGAGCGGGAACAGGTAAACGCCGGCGAGGTGCTCATGAGGGCAGCGTCTACTCGTACCGGAGGGCGTCGATGGGATCGAGGTTGGCGGCTTTGAGGGCGGGGAAGAAACCGAAGATGATTCCAATGAGAGCGCTGACCGAGAAGGCGAGGATGACGGAGCTGTGCGAGATCAGGGTGGGGAACCCCGCGAATGCGGTCAGCAGACGCGCCAGCCAATGGCCCGCCGCAATGCCAAATGCGCCCCCCACCATGCTCAAGAGCACCGCTTCGGTGAGGAATTGGCGCAGGACATCCCGCCCGCGGGCGCCCACGGCCAGACGGATGCCAATCTCGCGGGTCCGCTCGGTGACGCTGACGAGCATGATATTCATGATGCCGATGCCGCCCACGACGAGGGAGATGCCGGCGAAGGCGCCGATGAGCACCGTCATGATGCGGTTGTTTGCATTGACGAAATCACTCATTTCCTGCTGGTTGCGGAGCGAGAAGTCGTCCTCTTTGCCCGGGCCGATCCGATGGCGTTGGCGGAGGAGTTCGGTGATTTGATTCTGCACGTCCACGATGGCGGCGGCGCTCTCGGCCTGCACGTTCATCGACCGGAACTTCGTGTCGCCCGAGAGCCGTTTCATGGCGCTGGTGTAGGGCAGGAGAATCACGTCGTCCTGATCCTGGCCAAACGCATTGGCGCCTTTTGCGGCCAGCCATCCCACAACGGTGAAGGGCACGTTGTTCTTGATGCGCACGACCTGGCCGACGGGATTGACGCCGTCACCGAACAAGGTGGCGGATGTCGTCTTGCCGATCAGGCACACTTTGCGCGCCGCCTGGACATCGAGTTCAGTGAAATTCTCGCCCGCCTGGAATTGCCACGACCGGATATTGACATAGTCGGCGCTCACACCCCAGATGCCGACCGGGCTGTTGCCGGCGGCGGCGGTGACCTGGGCGGTGACGCGCACTTCGGGGCTGACGCCGAGAACGCCGTAGACTTCGCGGCGGATGGCCTCGTAATCCTCTTCGGTGAGCACCGGGGCCATGCCGAAGCCCCCCCGCGCGCCGCCGCGCGACATATTGCCCGAGAACAGGACCAGGAGGTTGTTGCCCATGCTGGCGATCTGCTTGTCCACCTCGGCCTTGGCGCCCGCGCCCATGCTGACACCCACAATGACGGCCGAGATGCCGACAATGATCCCCAGCATCGTGAGGAACGACCGCAGGAGATTGCGTCGGATGGCGCGCAGGGCGGTTTTGGCGATGGTGAACATGGGTTACGCCAGATGCACGGCCTTGTGCTCGGCTTCGAGTTTCATGATCTCTTCGGAGGCGAGGACCCGCCGGCTCACCGGTTCATCGCTGCGGATCAGGCCGTCGCGCATCACGACCTTGCGTTTGCAGAAGCTGGCGATGTCGAGTTCGTGTGTGACCATCACGATGGTGATGCCCTGGTCGTTCAGGGCCTGGAACACCCCCATGACTTCCGCGCTCGTGCGCGTGTCGAGGTTGCCGGTCGGCTCGTCCGCCAGCAGCAGGCGCGGCTGGTTGACCAGGGCGCGCGCGATCGCCACCCGCTGTTGTTGGCCGCCGGAGAGTTGGCTGGGGTGGTGCTCGGCCCGGTCCGCCAGACCGACCGCCTCCAACGCCCGGAGGGCCAGCCCCCTCTGGCGCCTGGCCGACAGGGACGGACGCGCATAGAGCAGGGGCAGTTCGACATTCTCGAGCGCCGATGTGCGTGACAGAAGGTTGAATCCCTGAAACACGAACCCGAGCTTGCGATTGCGCAGATCGGCCAGTTGATCCCGGTTCAATCGGCCGACCTCGACCCCATCGAGCAGGTAGCGTCCGCTGGTGGGCCGATCCAGGCAGCCGAGCGTGTTCATCATGGTGGACTTGCCCGATCCGCTCGCGCCCATGATGGCGACGAACTCGCCTGGGAGGATCGCGAGCGACACGCCCCGCACGGCCTGAACTTCGAGCGAGCCGTTGCGGTACGTCCGGCGGTAGTCCTCAAGCTTGATGACGGGGTCCATGTGACTGCCCTTCTCGGCGTCTTGGCGGTCGCCCGAGGAGCCTAGCGCCCGCGCGGCGGGCCGCCGAACGGTCCGCGCATGAAGGGATTGGCGGGTTGAATCGACGAGGCCAGGAGTGTCGATGTTCCGGTCACCACGCTGTCACCGTCCTTGAGTCCCTCGAGCACCTCGGTCGAGACGCCGTCGCTGATGCCGATCTTGACGGGAATCCCCCGCAGCACATCGATCTGCCCCCCCCCGTTGCGGTCTTCTCCTTCTCGACCACGTACACAGTCACGGTTCTCGGTCCCTCGACTTCGCTGGCGCGCGACGGATTTCCCGCGGGGCCGCCGCCCAAGCCGCGTCCATCGCCCCCTCCGATACCCCCGCCACCATCCGGACCGCCGCCGCCCTGGGCCATGCGCGCTCGCATCTCGGCCATGATCCGCTGGGCGCGTTCGCGATCGGCTGGTTTCAGCGAAGCGAGCCACTGCTCGCGTTCGCCCTCGTTGGGGCGGCGCCGTTCGGCCGTCCAAGGCGGTTCGGGCAGCCCGGCGAACGGGCCGCTGGCGGCGAGTTTCACCGGTTGGGACACGGACGAGGAACCGTTGGTGCCCGGCGCGTTGGTGATGCCACGCACGATGGCGCCCTCGGGCGGGCGAAAGCGGAGGGCGGCGTTCACGACCTTGAGCGTGTTGGTGCGCTCGGCCAGGACGATGTTGGCGTTGGCGGTCATGCCGGGGCGCAACTTGAGATCGCGGTTATCCACTGTGACCACGGTTGTGTAGGTCACCACACTCTGGTTGGTGGTGGGCTCGAAGCGGACCTGCTCGATCGTTCCCTTGAACTGGCGCTGCGGAAACGCATCCACGGTGAAATTGACCTGCTGACCCTCGGCGACGCCACCGATGTCGGCCTCGGCCACCGCCGCCTCGATGCGCATGCGGGCCAGGTCCTCGGCGATCAGAAACAGGGTGGGGGCGTTGAAGCTGGCCGCGACGGTCTGGCCGACCTCGACCTTGCGGCTGATGACGATTCCGTCGATCGGGGCATAGATGGTCGTGCGGTCCAGGTCGACCTTGGCCCGCTCGACGTTGGCTTCGCGCATCTTCACCATGGCCTCCGCCTGGAGCAGCGCTGCGTCGGTCTGATCGTAGTCGGACTGTGAAATCAGGCTCGAAGCGAACAGTTCCTTGGCGCGTTTGAAATTGATCTGGGCGAGTTTCTGGGAGGCCTTGGCGTTGGCCAGCTCCGCCTCGGCCTGAAGCAGCGCGCGCTGGTAGGTCGCCGGGTCAATCTGGGCGATGGTGTCCCCCGCCTTGACCTTCGAGTTGAAGTCCACGTTGATGGCCCGGATCGTCCCGGAAATCTCGCAGCCCACTTGCACATCGCGCACAGGGGTCAGCGCGCCGTTCGCCGTCACGGCCTGGATGACATCGCCACGCTCGACCGTCGCTGTCCGGAACTCGACAGCGGACCCCGCCGGCCGCATCCAGTAGCGAACCCCGGCATAGCCGCACGCCGCCACCAGGGCGATGGCGATCAGCCACTTCACCCAAACGAACCCGGAAGAGTTGTGCATGTGAGCGTGTTCGTGTTGCTCCAGTTCCCGGTAGTGTCGCCAGGAATTGGGACCGCCGTCAAGACAACCGCTTTTGCCCTGCCCGCCATCGGCTTGCCTTGACAATCGGCAGAGCTCTGAACATCGTCGCCTCGAAGCCCGAGCCTCGCCACGATGCTGGCCGGCCGATGCCGGCGGGGTGGGCGTGGCCTGCCGACGTGGCATATAAGAACAACAACAACCACAGCCAAGAGACGAGGAGACGACGACCATGTGTGACCAATGCACGCGACGCGAGTTCCTGGGGACCGGAGTTGCCGCGGGATTGATGCTATCGAGTGGCGGACTGACGTACGCGCTGGCGTCGGAGGCGCCGATGCCCCAGCCACGGCGCAAGGCGCGCATCTGCGTCATTTTCACCGGCGCGCCCGGCCCGGCGGATCGCGGATGGAACACCGATCCCGGGCAGATGGCGGCCATGAAGGCCAGGCTCGAGCGGGCGGAGAAGGAGTTGGGGAATATCGAGTTGGTGATCGGGCAATCGGGGAACGCCGAACAGACGGCGGCGCTGCTCAAACAGGCCGGGCCCAAGACGCCCGTTCTTGCGATTAACCTCGCCTGTTTCGCCCTGATCGGGGTGGTGCAGCCGATTCTCGATGGGGGGCATCCCATGATTGTCTTTTCGCTGCCGGCCAGCGGTCACGACTGGATGTATCCGCATCGTTGGCAGCGCCGAGGCCACCGTGTCACCCTCTTTCCCACCAGCGATTACAATGAACTCGAACGCGCCCTGCGCCTGCTCCGGGTCATCCCGATGCTCCAGCAGACCCGCATCGTTCTGTTCCCACCCGCTCAGGGGACAAAGCCCGCGCGGTCGCCCGAGGAGGTGAAGAAGCGCCTGGGGGCCGAGGTGGTGGCCGTCGAGGAGAAGGCGTTCGACGACCTGATCAACGGGGCGGATGAGACGGCGGTGCGTGCCGAGGCAGAGCGATGGACCAAGGAGGCCAAGGAGATTGTCGAGCCCAGCGCCGAGGACATCAACAAGGCGGCGCGCATCAGCGTGGCTTTGCAGCAGTTGATGGAACGTGAACAGGCCCAGGGCCTCGCGATCGGCACCTGCATGGGCTGGCTGCCCAAGGGTTTCCCCTGCCTGGGCTTCGCCCGCCTCCGCGACATGGGCATCCCCGCCGCGTGTGAAGGCGACATGGACTCCTTGTTGACCATGCTCGTCTTTGGCTATGCGATCGATCGCCCCGGTTTTCAGGGCAACGCCACGTTCGACACGTCGCGCAACGTGGTGTGGACGGCCCACTGCACGGCCCCACTGAAGATGGAAGGTGTGGCGGGCAAGCCATCGCCCTACCTCTTGCGCGGGCACTCCGAGGTTGGGGGCAGCGGCTGTGTTCCCGAGGTCCTCTACCGCGTCGGCCAGACCATCACCCGCACCAAGCTCGTCAATCTTGACACCCTCCTTGCGTCGACGGGCAAGGTCATCGAGGTGCCGTCGCGGTCGGTCCGGGCGTGCCGCACGCAGATCGTCACCGAGGTTCGGGATGCCGCCAAGATGGCCGCCAACTGGAGCAGCGTGCTCGAGACCGAAGACGCCATGACCTTGCTCC
>DAOOQY010000299.1:0-5741 GCA_035389025.1 Verrucomicrobiota bacterium | reverse complement strand
GGACAACGAAGGCAAGGCGATACCGCCCGACGGGGCCTTTCGCCTGTCGGAGCTGTACGACCGCCTGGGCCGGGACCTGTGGAGCGAACTCGACGCCCGGTCCGGTGACATCCCGGCCGCGCGCCGTGACCTGCAGCGCGACCATGCCGGCCGCCTGTCGGCGACGCTGCTGCGCCCGCCCGGCCAGGGCCGGGCCGACGCACGCAGCCTGCTGCGCCAGCAGGCGCAAGGCCTGGTCACGCGGCTCGACGCTGCGCAACGCCGCGCCGGCTTGAGCGCCGAGGCTCGGGCCCACCTGGCCGACGTGGCCGACCAGTTCCTCGTGTTCGCCTGGACGGATCTGGACAAAAAGCGCGCGCGGGACCATTCCGGCCTCTCGGCGTTCATCGTCGAACGCGGCTGGGAGGGCGTTTCGACCGGCTCGCTCCACGGCAAGCTCGGGGTCCGCGCCGGCAACACCGGGTACCTCGCGTTCGCGGATGTCAGAGTCCCCGCCGAGAACCTGGTGTACGGAGAGGGGCAGGGGTTCAAGATCGCGATGTTCTGTCTCGATCAGGGGCGCTACACGGTGGCGGCCGGATCGTGCGGGCTGATACGCGCCTGCCGCGATGCGAGCGTCGCCTACGCCCTCGACCGGCGCACGTTCGAGCAGCCCATCGGCGAGCACCAGCTGGTCAAGCAGATGATCGCCAACATGGAGGCCGGCTACGAGTACTGCACCTATCTCTGGATGAAAGCGGGCTGGCTGAAAAACCGGGGGGTACGCTCGACCAAAGCGACCTCGCTGGCCAAGTGGATCGCCTGCCGCGAGGCGGAGGCGGCGGCGGCGAACGCCGTGCAGGTCTTCGGCGCGTACGGCTTCTCCGATGAGTACCCGGTGGAACGGTTCTACCGGAACGCGAAAGGGGCGTCCATTTACGAGGGCACGCGCGAGATCCACACCCTCATGCAGGCCGACTACGCCCTCGGTTTCCGGTCCGACAAACAGCTCGAGCGGGATCTGCCGGAGGCGGAGCAGTAGGGGGGATGCACACCCGGTGAAGTCCTCCGGCGGGCCGGCCTGTTGAAGTACGCCGCATCTGTAAGTTGTTGTCGTTCGAGAGCATACGACGGCGGCTCGGCTGTGGGTTCCGGCCTCAGGTTCATTCCTTCAAAGCACCGTCGTGCCTGCCCTGCCTGATCATCTCCTGACAACAAGCATATATAGCATCGTAGACTATCCACTCAGCAGTGTTGATTTCGCGATCATCCTCGAATCCGAGATGGCGGAATCCTTCGGCGATTGCACTCAACCCGGGTCCCTCCGGCTGATTCCACAATTGATTATCTGTGTCCGCACCATTGACAATCTTACCGAGTAGCGTGAGGGCAGGATCGTCTGTGAGTCTGTACTTTTTGAGGATCGCTTCAAATGAACATTCCCGGCCATGATGGCCTGGTTCGACGCCAGGGATGTCGAACGCAATGGCATTCTGTTTCTTCGCTTCCGCCACTGCCTGATTTGCCGGGACGAAGATGAACTCGGCATTCCTGTCGACGAACCTGTTGATGAGCCACGGACAGGCGACGCGGTCAACTTTGACTTTGGAACGGGTTATCCATTTCATCTCAATCTCCTTCCGGCCTTCGATGCATTATTCGATACAGCGCTCATCCCCTTCTAATCGGGAGTGTTGAATTGCGACAATCATGGAGCCGGCCGAAGCATGATCAGGACTTTCTTGAAACAGCATTCGAAAGAAGGCATCTTATTGCAGGATGTCCTACGTGTTTCTTGCCCTTCTTTCGGCCGCTCTGTTTGGAGCGGCGACTCCGTTCAGCAAGGCGTTGCTCTCAACTCTTGATGCCTTTCAGCTGGCTGGGTTACTGTACCTGGGCGCCGCCATTGGAGCATCGGGGCTGGCTTTCGGAAAGCGGCCCTACACGCTGCCATGGCGAATGGACCGGAGAAACCAATTCCGATTGGCCGGCGCTGTGTTCTTTGGGGGTGTGCTGGCTCCAGTTCTCCTATTGTTTGGACTTAAAGCTGCGTCAGCGGCGTCGGTGTCGCTTTGGTTACCGCTCGAACTTGTGGCAACCGCTGTCCTTGGTACTCTCCTGTTTCGCGATCATCTGGGACGGTTTGGGTGGTTTGGCATGGTTGGTGTGCTGCTTGCCGGAACACTATTGTCTATTGGCGAAAAGAGCGCCGGAGTAGTCGCCGGGTTGCTGATCATGGGAGCTTGTCTCGGTTGGGGATTCGACAACAATTTCACTTCCCTCATCGATGGTATTACGCCTGCCCAGAGCACGTTTTGGAAGGGGATCGTGGCTGGTACGGTCAACCTCGGCATTGGGCTCGTGTCGAGCGAATACGCCGCGACTGCGGCTACGACTGCCGCCGCGCTCGGCGTAGGAATCGTCTGTTACGGCGCAAGCATTGTCCTTTACATCACATCCGCGCAGAACATCGGAGCAACGCGTGGCCAAATGTTCTTCGCGGCAAATCCGTTCTTCGGCGTGATTCTCTCGGTCATCATGCTCAATGATGAAATAACTGTCGTTCATGTTGCTGCCGGATTGCTTCTGGCTCTGTCGTTATTGCTGCTATTTCGGGAGCAGCACGCCCACGAACACGAGCACGAGGCACTGGACCACGAGCACAGCCACAGTCACGACGACGGACATCATGAACACGTGCATGAGAGCATCATATCGGGTCGGCACACGCATAAGCACCTGCACAAACCTGTGGTGCACCGGCTTCCGCATTGGCCGGACTTGCACCATCGGCATCAGCACTGAACCACGTCGCTCAGGATTGAGTCCAGGCAGGTTCGGTCGGCGAACCCCAAGTGATTACTTTCCAGCGAGTGTCGTTGGTTCTGCCATAGTGTAATCGGATCCGAAAGCTGACGGTCACCAACGTTTACGGAGAGTGGGGTCGGGGCCGCCGTGTCGCCGTTCGCCCGTCAGTACTTTCCGACATCGGGGCCTTGACTCGGTAGGACCCCCGACACCAAGCAGAGGTCCGGCTCTCGCCGAATCAGACTCAACGGTCAGGTCTACAGCACCGAAGTGGGACCCGCCCGGCGAGACCGGGGGGCCGTTATGACCAGTTGAGAAAGCGTTCAAGGTGACTCCCCATCGCAGCCCCCCTTCCCCGCCAACAGAAACGGCGGTCCGCCGGTGCGGGCCGCCGTCGACACTCATGTGCGAAACGGTCTACTCGACCGTCACGCTCTTGGCGAGATTCCGCGGCTGATCGACCGGGCAGCCGCGCAGCACGGCGATGTGATAGGCCAGCAGTTGCAGCGGAATCACCGACAAGAGCGGCGTGAACAGCCGGTAGGTCGGCGGGACATAGATGACGTGATTGACGCGGTCGGCGATCTCGGTGTCCCCCTCGGTGGCGATGGCGATCACCTGGCCGTTGCGGGCGCGGATCTCGGCGATGTTGCTCATCACCTTGTCGTGCACCGGATCTTTCAGGGCGATCACCACGACCGGCATGTTTTCATCGATGAGCGCGATCGGCCCGTGTTTCATCTCGGCCGCCGGGTAGCCCTCGGCGTGGATGTAGGAGATTTCCTTGAGCTTGAGCGCCCCCTCGAGCGCGACCGGGAAGTTGATCCCGCGGCCGAGGTAGAGGAAGTTGTCGGCGCGGTGGTAGCGCTCGGCGATTTCCCTGATGGCCTGGTCGTTCTTGAGGATCCGGTCGACCTGCTCGGGAATGCGGTCCAGGTGGCCGAGCATTTCCTGTCCCTGCGGCACCGAGAGGTGGCGCATCCGGGCCAGAAGCGTGCCGATGAGCGAGATCGCCATCACCTGCGAGGTGAACGCCTTGGTCGAGGCGACCCCGATCTCCGGCCCGGCGTGAATGTACACCCCGCCGTCGGTCTCGCGCGCGATGGTCGAGCCGACGACGTTGACGATGCCGAGGACGGTGACGCCGCGCTTCTTCGCCTCGCGCATCGCCGCGAGCGTGTCGGCCGTCTCCCCCGACTGCGAAATGCCGAACAGGATCGTGTCCTCCGGGAAAATCGGCGAGCGGTAGCGGAACTCGCTCGCGTACTCGACCTCCACCGGGATGCCGGCCAGTTCCTCGATGAGGTACTCGCCGACCAGGGCCGCGTGCCAGGAGGTACCGCAGGCGGTGAAGATGAGCCGCTTGATCCGGCGCAGTTCCTCGTACTGGAGGTTCAGCCCGCCCAGCCGGGGAATGCCCTCGTCGAGATTGATGCGCCCGCGCATGGCGTTGCGGAGAGTGACCGGCTGCTCGTAGATCTCCTTGAGCATGAAGTGGTCGTAGCCCTCTTTCTCGATCTGGTCGAGCGTCCACGACACTTCCTCGATCCGCGGAGTGATCTTGTCGCGCTGGATCGTCGTGATCTCGTACGAGCAGTCAGTGATCGTCGCGATCTCCCCCTCGTCGAGGTAGATGACCTTGTTGGTGTGGTCGAGCATGGCGGCGACATCGGAGGCAACGAACTTCTCCTTCTCGCCGATGCCGAGCACGAGGGGGGAGCCCTGGCGCGCGGCGACAATGGTGTTGGGGTGGCGGGCGGAGATGACGGCGATCCCGTAGGTCCCTTCGACCTGGGCGAGCGCCTCGCACACCGCCTCGGTGAGATCGTCGCGGTAGTAGTAGCGGATCAGCTGGACGAGGACCTCGGTGTCGGTCTCAGTCTTGAGTTCGAATCCCTGGCGCTGGAGGAATTCTTTGAGGGCGCGGTAGTTTTCGATGATCCCGTTGTGGACAAGGGCGATTTCGCCCCGGCAGTCGGTGTGGGGGTGGGCGTTGAGCTGGTTGGGTTCCCCGTGGGTGGCCCAGCGGGTGTGGGCGATGCCGTGCGTGCAGAGGCTGCTGTCGAACTCATTCTCGCTGAGCATCTTCTCCAAATTGGCGATCTTCCCCGCCGACTTCGCCACCATCAGGCCGCGCTCGGTCAACAGGGCGATCCCCGACGAATCGTATCCCCGATACTCCAGGCGCTTCAACCCCTGCAGGAGAATCGGCTTGGCCTGCTTCGGCCCCACGTAACCCACGATACCGCACATAGGCTCTTACCTCGGCTCGCGAAAATATCCCATCACCCGGTCTGCCAGGTGTTCAGTCCTGTCCTTGCTTTCCGTTTCTACAATCAGGCGGAAAATCGGCTCAGTATTCGAGGTGCGGATCTGGACCCATCCGCCCGAGAAATCCACTCGCAATCCGTCCTGTCGATCGATGGCAAATTCCCCGAGCAGTCCCGGCGCCTCCCGCTCAAACCGGGCGAGCCGCGCAGAGAAGTCGGCGGGTACGGTCCCCTTGTCCTTTCTAGTATAATAGGTCGGAAGGGAATCGGCAAGACTTGAAAACTCCACGTTTGCCTCGGCGAGACGGGACAGCACCAGGGCAGCCGCCATGAGGGCGTCCCGGCCGGCATGGAACGACGGCAAAATCACTCCCCCGTTCCCCTCGCCTCCGACCAGCGCCCGTTTCGCCCGCATGAGCTCGACGACATTCGCTTCGCCCACTTTCGCATAGTACACCGCTGCGCCCCGGTCGCGGGCGACCCGTTCGGTTACTTTCGAGGTTGACAAATTGATGACGACCGGGCCCTTTTTCCGGGTCAGGACCTGCTGAACCGAAAGAGCCAGAGTCAGTTCCTCGCCGATCGGGCGTCCCCGCTCATCGACCAGCGCCAGCCGGTCAGCATCGGGGTCGCAAGCCATTCCTATGTCCGCCTTATGCTTACGGACCATAAGGCTGAGCTGCC
>DAOOQY010000298.1:0-5744 GCA_035389025.1 Verrucomicrobiota bacterium | reverse complement strand
CCCCGAGACGTTCGCGTTGCCCTGACCAGACCATGCCCTGGCGATCGAGTGTTATGGCCCGTCAGTCCCCCAGTCGAACGGACGCGTGCTCGGACAGGTAGAGCATGTCGCGGTTGCCCGGGGAGGGCTGGACGGAAGAGACCATG
The DNA here is from genome assembly GCA_035389025.1 of Verrucomicrobiota bacterium. Classification (GTDB taxonomy): domain Bacteria; phylum Verrucomicrobiota; class Verrucomicrobiia; order Limisphaerales; family J093; genus MWFF01. The sequence goes on along the minus strand of DAOOQY010000298.1, from coordinate 5,598 downwards.
AACTGGCCGGTGATGCGCTGTCGGGTGCGCGGGTCGACCCACTTGTGCACCTCGGCATGACCGTCGGCGAAGCTGAGGCCGGCGGCGCCGTTGTGGTAGCTGGCGGGGACATCGATCATGTAATACCGGGTCGGGGGGAGTCCGTCGCACATGGTCACTGCGAAGTCGCCGTAGTTAATGCTGTCCGGGTGCTCGTCGATGAAGACGTAAGCCTGGGAGTGGCCCATCACGCCGATCTCCGAGACCTTGCGGAACACGTGGTACTTCTTCTTGGTCAGGTAATTCAGCCAATCGTCGCGGGAGTTCATGGCCTGGCTGAGCGAGAGGCTCCGCACCCGCGGGAAGACGCCTCCCTTCGTTTTCACCGTGCTGCGATCGGCTGGGCACTTGTAAACGCCCGCCGATCGCGCCGTGTAGGGGGCGAGCTTGGCATATTCGGGGTCGGTCAGGAAGATCGTGTTCGTGTTGTCCGAGTTGTTGCCATCGTAGTCCAGAGAACCGCGCACCCAGCCGGACCCCGTTGCGGTGAGATCGTTCCAGACCAGGTTGTCGTTGTGGTCGTCAGCGTACTGGAGCCAGCCCAGGGTCAACTGCCGCATGTTGCTCAGGCATTGGATGCCCTGGGCTTTCGTCTTCGCCTTGCCCAGGGCCGGCAACAACATACTGGCCAGAATGGCAATGATCGCGATCACCACCAGCAGCTCGATCAGGGTAAAGGCGGCAGCCGGCGGCTCGCGGAGCCGACGCGCCGGACGCGCCGCGCTGAGAATTTTCGGGATGCCGATCTTTCGTTGGTGTTGTCGATGCATACGCTCGATTGTGGCCCAGTGCGCGCCTGCATGGGTCCACATGTTGTGGTCTTCGGCTTTGCCGTTGTCATGCTGAGGAATCAGCGAGGTGCACTCCACCGTCACCCTCATCCGGCCCGCAGAGCGGGACACCCTCTCCCATCGGATGGGAGAGGGCCGGGGTGAGGGGTCTGTGCAGCGTGTCCAGCCGACTTGGCAATCAATCCATGAGCCATGCGGGTCAGTGGCGCACGCGGTAGAACTTCCGCTGTGCCGTCATGGGCACGAGTTGCGGACTCGTCGTGCCTCCTGGCACGTCCGTCCAGCCGCCTGTCAGCGCGTCCGCCGATTGCAGAGTGCCCTGGCCCGTCCAAGAGATTCGGAGCTCGCTCCCTTGTCGTTCGACACTGAGCACGGGTCGAGCCGAGGCGACGGGGGCGATGGTGTTGACCTCGAACTCGTCGATCGCAACCTGGTTCGTGGGGTTCGAGTTGGCCGGGACACGCAAACGCAAGGCCGTGGCTGAAATTGGCTGGCCTTCGAATGACACCCTGTAGCTGTGCCTCAAGTAGGGACGGAAGCCTGCCGAACTTCCCCCCCGATACACCAGTGAGCCAACGGTGGCCCAGCCTGATGCGGGGTCGCCCGTCTCGACCGTGTCCAGGCCCGCCCCCTCGAGGGTGGTGAACTGGAGGACATACGTGCCCGCGAAGCGGTTCGTATGCGCCCCTGCCGGGCTCACCTCGGTGTCGTCCACGTTGTCGCGGCCGAACGCGACGTCCGTGACCGCGATCGGCTGGCCGAAAGCGACGCCCACGAACGGATCGAGATCCGCGCCGTCCACCACGTTGGCCGCCCACGCGTGCGTGTCGCCATAGAGACCATCGGTGGCGCCGCCGATCGAGTACATGGACGTTTCCATCGCGCTGCTGGCGAAGACCGTTGCCCCGTTCCTCGAGAGCGCGGCGCTGTCTGGAGCCGTAGCCCCCGGGTCGGCGCTCGAATAGTCTCCATTGTTGCCATCCCATGTGATCGCATAGCCCATTTCCGGAGTGATCACCAACAGGTTCTGGTCCGGCGCCAATGCCGGATTCACCTCGATCTCGTCGATCACCATCGTATTCGAGGATGGCTTGATCCGAATCCCCGTGGCCGCGATGGGCTGGCCGTCGGAGGAAACGTCGTACCGATGCCGCAGGTGCGGATTGAACAGGGTTGGGAAGGCGGTCTTGTATTCCAACGTGCCGATTGTGACCCAACCGGTCGCCGGATCACCGGTTTCTGGCGTGGCGACCTGCGGGTCGGCCACGCGTGTCACCTGGAGCGTGTACGTGCCGACCGCGCCTTCGGTGCACGTGCCACCCGCGCAGCCTGGCTCGGTCGTATCGCCGTTGTCCCGTCCCCAGGCGATGGTGCGCACGCCAATCAGCTTGCCGAAGTCCAGCCCGATGAACGGGGCCGGATCGGTCATGGTGGCAAGCCAACCGTGGCTGTTGCCGTAGAGGCCGTCATTCGCATTCGCGATGAGATGACCGCCGGCGGCGTGCTCAGAGCTGCCGAATGCCGTCGTTCCATGTGCCGCGAGCGCCAGATTGGCGGGAGGGGCGGCCCCCGCGGCGGTGTTGTTGAACTCGCCGTCGTTCCCATCCCACGCCACCTCGTAGCCGGCGGCGCTCGTGATGACGATCAGGTCGGTGATCGGCGGCGCAATCGCTTGCTCGACCGGGTTGATCTCCAACTCGTCGAAAGCGGTCATGCCATCGCCGACCTTGATGCGGAAACCCGTGGCCTGGACGGGCTGACCGTTGTGAGCGACGTCGAACCGGTGGCGGCGTGAGGGATTGAAGGTCGGCGGCAGCGCCGCCTTGTACTCGACCGTGCCGATCGTGATCCAACCCGTTGCCGGATCATCTGTTTCGATGGTCTCGATCCCGGGATCGGCGACGCGGGTGATCTGGACCGTGTTGACACCCCAACACCGGTCCAGGCAGGTGCCGCCACACCCGCCTTCGGTGGCATCGCCGTTGTCTCGTGCCCAAGCGATGCTCTGAATGTCGATCAGCTTGCCGAACTTGACGCCGATGAATGGATCGGGATCGTTGACTTCTCCCAAGCCGTTTGCGGAAATCCAGCTACTGCTGTTCCCATAAAGACCATCGTTCACTTTCGACACAAAATGGACGCCAAAGCCCAACTCACTGCTGCCGAACGCCGTCGAGCCTTTCACTGCCAGGGCGTCGTTTTCAGGCGACCGCGCCCCGGCGTCCGGGTTGTAGAACTCGCCGTCGTTCCCATCCCAGACGATCGTGTAGTCGGGCGCCGGCTGGATGTCGACGAGGCTCAGTTCCTGACCGACATTGACGTTGATCTCGAGTTCGTCGATGGCAGTGCTTGCGTTGGGTACTTTGATGCGCAGGCCGCTGGCTTGCACTGGAGCATTGTTCGTCGTGCCCACATCGAACCGGTGCCGCAAGTAGGGCGTGAACATTGTCCCTTCGGCGCGGTAATTGACCGTGCCGATGGTGATCCAGCCAGCCGCCGCATCGCCAGTCTCCGGGGTATCGACGCCGGGGCTGGCCACCCGGGTCATCTGGAGCGTGTACACGCCCAGGGCCCGGTCGGTGCAAGTGCCACCGCAATCCGCTTCGGTCGCATCCCCGTTGTCGCGGCTCCAACAGATGTTCTGGAGTTCGATCAAGGCGCCAAACTTAAGCCCGATGAACGGGTCGGGGTCCGGGAGGCTGAAATTGGGAATCCAACTGTGGCTGTTGCCGTAGAGGCCATCGTTGACGCTCGAGAAGAAATGGACTCCGGCGCCGAACTCGGTGCTGCCAAAGGCGGTCGTCCCCTTGGTGGACAAAGCGCGGTTCTTGGGCGCGGGAGCCGGTGAATCGGGGGTTGCGAAGTTGCCGTTGTTCAGGTCCCACGTGATGGTGTAGGGAGCCACAGGCTCGAGAACGATGAAATCCGAGATCGGCGGGACCGGATCGGGCTCCGGGTTGACCTCGATTTCGTCGATGGCCATGGTGTTGTTCGAGACCTTGATGCGTAGGCCGGAGGCCTGGATCGGGCTGCCCTCTGCTGCCACATCGAAACGATGCCGCAGGTAGGCGCTGAAAAACGGCGTGTCCGCCCCCGCCAGGTACTCAACGGTGCCGATCGTCGCCCAACCGGTCGCAGCATCGCCGGTTTCCGCTGTCCATGCGTCCGGGTTCGCCGCTCTGGTGAACTGCAGGGTGTAGACCCCGACACAACGGTCCATGCACGTCCCGCCGCAAGCCGGTTCGGTGGCATCCGCGTTGTCCCGGCCCCAGCCGATGCTCGAAACGGCAACCGTCTGACCGAAGTTCAGCCCGATGAACGGGTCCGGGTCGGGCACGGCGATGAAATCGGGAATCCAACTCGAACTGTTGCCGTAGTAGCCGTCATTGACATTGAGAATAAAGTGGAGGTTGAGGCCCACCTCACTGCTGCCAAACGCGATGGTGCCGTGGGTGTACAGCGCTGCGTTGTCCGATGGGCCGGCGCCCGGTTCGGGACTGCTGTAGCCACCGTTGTTGCCATCCCAGGTGATGCTATGGCCGTGTTGAGCATTCATGACAACACGGTCGCTTTGACCCAGCGCCGACAGGACCAGGACGCACGCGGCCAGGGACGCCAGGAAGCGCGCCGAAGCGGGAGACCGATGAGCGTGTTGTATTTGCATATGACCAATGGCGGTTGGGCACGTTGCCTTTATGTGCGGGATTAGTAGTAGGGCAACTGTGCACACTCTCGAGTGCCCTGCAAACAGAATTGTCACGAGTCTGGCACATCCGACTCATGCGTCCTCCGCGCTGGCCAATTTGCAGTGCGACCGACTTTGCATTTGCCTGTCGAGCGCCGACCGGACAACAATGCGAGCACCTGCCGATATGCTCAGAGTTCGTCTCCGGATTCTGTCGCGGGGACGGAGAGCGGCGGGTGGACGAGTCTCTGACGACCAAGACTATGAACGCGATCGAGCATTGGAAGCGATGGATGAGGATCACGGGCCTGACCTTCGCAGGATTGTCCGTGGCATGCTGCTGGCCGGCAACCGCGGAATCCGGGGAGGCGCCAGCCCGGTTGACGGTGAACACCGACAGCCCAGCCCACGCAATCAACCCGAATGTCTACGGCCATTTCTTCGAGCACATCTATCACTCCGCCAATGGCGGTCTTTGGGGCGAGTTGGTCTGGAACCGGAGTTTCGAGTTGGCTAATGCCGGGATGGGCAACTGGTCGAGCGAAAACGGCGAAGTGGTCCAGTCCGCGCTGGTCACAGACGCCCATTTCGCGTTCGGCGACAGCGCATGGGAAGACTACGAACTGACGTTGCAGGCCCTCAAGGAGCGCGGTTCCGAGGGGTTCCTGGTGCTGTTCCGGGTCCAGGACGATGACTCCTTCTACTGGCTGAACCTCGGCGGCTGGAACAATACCCGCCACGCCATCGAGAAGGAAGTTGAGGGCGGACGCCGTGGAATCGGGCGGGGCCCCAATGGCGGCATCCAAACAGGCCGTTGGTACGACGTCCGCATCCGCTGTGAAGGCGACCATATCCAGTGCTGGCTCGATGGAGAGCAGATCATCGACCTGCGCGACGAGGACAACCCGTATCGGAAGGGTATGATCGGCCTTGGCACCTGGGGCACGCACGCGCGCTACCGCAATATCAAGGTGACGCGACTCGATAGCTCAGATGTCCTTTTCTCGGGATTGCCCACGCTCCCTCCGAAGCCATTCGAGTTCAGTTTCTGGAGGCACTTCGGCTCTGGAAAGGCCGACAAGG
>DAOOQY010000297.1:0-5766 GCA_035389025.1 Verrucomicrobiota bacterium | reverse complement strand
CGTCACGGCGTCGAATTCAGACTCGGAGAAGGGGAGTTGCAGCGCATCGCCCTCGATGAACCGCACGCGGCCGCCCCATTCCCGCTGCGCCGGCTCCCCCAGCCTCGCCACCCGTCTGTCGGCGACAGCCAGCATCGCGCCGCTGAAATCGATCCCGATCGCCTCCGCCCCCGTCCGCGCCAGCGCGAAGGTGACATCCCCAGTGCCGCAACAGAGATCCAGCGCCCGCTGCCCGCGCCCGACTCGAGCCAATCGCACAAGACGCCGCTTCCAGAACCGGTGGAGGCCCAGGCTCTGGATGTCATTGATGAGATCGTATCGAGCCGCCACCCCGGCGAAGAGATCACCCACGCGCTCGGCCCGGCGATCGCCCGGGGCGAAGTAGGAGTTTGAATGGACGTCTCTCAAGGGCGATGTGCGGCTGCGACAACAGCCTTTCGACGACACGAACACCGCGCAATCTACTTCTTCTGCGCAGCCGTGCGCGCGGTGGCGATGGCGAGGTACTTCACGGCGAACTCGTTGTCGTAAGGCTTGATTTGCCAGGAACGCTCGAACCAGGCCTTGGACGCCTCGAAATCACCTTTCTGCATCTCGTGCCAGCCCCGAAGCATGACCAGGTAGTGGTTGTTCGGATCCAAAGCCAGGGCCTGATCGAAATAGCGCTCGGCTTCGTCATGGCGTTTCTGCCAGTCGAGGCACATCCCGTACCGGGCCACGGGGAAGGGATCAAAACGATTCAACGCGATGGCCCTCTCGAACCAGCGTTTCGCCTCCTCGATCTGCTGCTCCCAGTCCTCTTCCCCCTCCCAACTGATGAGGCGATGGCATTCGCCCACCTTCGCGATCGTCTCCGCATTGTTCGGTTCCACCACGCTCGCCGCGCGCAGCAGCGCGACCCGGTGGATTCCGACGTTCGGCTCCTCGGACTTGGTCAACAATCGCCCTTCGCGATACAGACACGCCAGCCGCGGCACCAGGTAGACGAACGTGCCGCACGCCAAGAGCGTGACCAGGATGCGCCCCGTCCAGCGCGGTGTGACCCAGTAGCGGTCGGTGGCGAAGCGCAGGTGGCTGGTCAGGCTCGCCATGAGGGTGACGGCAACGATGGCGTTGGCCGGGATTTGCATGTTGAAATCCAGGAACGAATGCACCAGCAGGGCCAGCAGACCCAGGCCAATGCCCAGCACGGTCGCCGCCCGGTCGCTCTTCTTCACGGTCAAATCGCTCTGGGCGCGCCGGACGTACTTCGTGGTCCTGGCAAATCCAAGCGCCAGAAATGTCAAAAAGGCGCCGATGATCCCCACGCCGATCAGCCCCCAGTCCGCCAGCGTGTTCAGGTAATCGTTGTGCGCCCAGTACGGACGCGCCTGCACCAGGATCGGGCGATAAGCCGGGAACCGCACATCGAAATGGCCCGGACCCACGCCCAGCACCGGGTGGTCGCGCCACATCTTGCAGGCTGGAATCCAGAGCAGCGGGCGCACCCGGATGTCCTGGTCCTGCCCCGGCAACACGTTGCGAAACCGTTTCTGAACCTCGTAGGCGCGCGTGAGTGAGAAAGCCGCTCCTATCCCAACCACCAGCACGGTCACCACCACCACCAGCCGGTAACTGCGTTGCCGAAACAACACGACGAAAAATACCAGCAGCGCAAAGCCGATCGAAATCCAGCCGCCCCGGGAAATGGTCGCCCCAATCCCGATGAGCATCACCAGCGCCGCATACCCGTAAAACACCTTCGCCACCGGATTGGCCCGGCTCAGGAAGACCTGTGCGGCGGCGATGGGCAGGAGCATCTCGATGAAACCAGCCAGGTGATTGGGGCAAATGTACGTTCCCGAGCCTCGTCCGAAGTAACCCTCCGGCTTGAGGAAATGCCAGACGGACTGCGACTGGCTCAACGCCTGGTAGACCGCGTACATGGCGTTCAAAGTCGCCAGCCCCAGCAGTGCAACCAACAGCGTCTGCGTCGTCTCCTGGTGATGCAGGTTGTTCAAGACGATGAAGAACAGCCACCCATACACCAGAATCCGCATCAGCTCCTGCCGGGCCACATACTCGACATCCGCCTGCGTGTACTGGAAAACCGCATAGGCGACGAACCCAAGGACAGCCCAACAGGCCGGCGGCCATTGGATTCGGTGACTCGGATTCGCCCAGAATCGCACCACCCAGGCCGCCGTGCCGAGCATCCCCAGCCCACCCAACACCGCAAAATCCTGACCCCGCACCGCCCCCGTCGCCAGCGGCCCGATTGCCAGGATGGCCAAGACCATCCCGACAATCGTCCGCTCACACCACATATCGAGCCTTTGCCGGTCCATGCGCGAATGAAACTATGCGACCCGCCGACCAGGGTCACGTGCTTTTCTCGCGGTTTGACCGTGACCCTTTCCGCTCTCGAATGGCCGGACCCCGCGAGGCCCTGATTTGCGACGGCAATTGTCTCAAGACCCCGACTCTCCCGCGGGAGAGCCCCTCCGACACCGGATTCACGCGCAGTGCCGGCTCTCGCTGCCTTGCCGTCCACCTCGAATCCCCTGAATCCCCTTGCTTCAACGGCGCCCGCATGGAACAGAATCCCCCGCACTCGGGTGCCGAGCCGCCGATCGCATGCCCCCGATCCGAGGCTCGCGTCGGGCCGGACGGCGCGCCATCCGTCCTGCCCTGTGATCCCGAGGGCAAAACGCCACTGGACATGAAAGACCTGTCAACCGCGAATCCGGTTCCGCCGGAAAGAGCCGACCCCGCCGGCCCCGTCCGCGCGCGTCTGGCGATCCGCGGCCTGGTCCAGGGCGTGGGCTTTCGTCCGTTCGTATTCCAGTTGGCCACAGAACTGGATTTGACCGGCTGGGTCGCCAACTCCCCACAGGGTGTGTTCGTCGAAATCGAAGGGCACCCCTCGCACATTCGCCAGTTCCTCCTGCGTCTCGATCCCGAGCGCCCGGCGCACAGTTGCATCCAGAGCCTCGAAACAACCTACCTCGATCCCATCGGCTTCCACCGATTCGAAATCCGCCCCAGCGACACCCAGGGAGAACGAGCGGCGCTGGTCCTCCCGGATATCGCAACCTGCCCAGCCTGCCTCCGCGAGGTCTTTGATCCCCAAAACCGCCGCCATAACTACCCCTTCACAAACTGCACACACTGCGGACCGCGCTACAGCATCCTTCGCGCCCTGCCTTACGACCGCCCGAATACCTCGATGTCAGGCTTTGCATTGTGCCCAGCCTGCAGGGCCGAGTACGATGACCCGCGCGACCGCCGCTTCCATGCCCAACCCAACGCCTGCCCAGTCTGCGGCCCCCACATCGAACTGTGGCGTCCGGACGGATCCGCCATCCATACTCACCACGACGCATTGATCGAGGCGGCGCGCGCCGTGCGGGCAGGCGCTGTCGTCGCCGTCAAAAGCCTCGGCGGATTCCACCTGGTTGTCCTGGCCGCGGACGATCTGGCCGTCCGCCGCCTGCGGGAGCGCAAGGGGCGCGAGGCCAAACCGTTCGCCCTCCTCTTTCAGTCGATCGATCAGGTGCGCCAGGTCTGCGCCGTCACCCCCCTCGAAGACCGCCTGCTGCGGTCGGCCGAGGCGCCCATCGTCCTCTTGCGCCGACACCGCGGACGCAGCGGAGGCGAGGCCGAGGTGGCGCCGGCGGTGGCGCCCGACAACCCCTGCCTGGGCGTGATGCTGCCCAATACCCCTCTGCACCACCTGCTCATGGCGGAAGTGGGCGGGCCGGTCGTTGCCACAAGCGGCAATCGGTCTGACGAACCGCTCTGCACCGACGAACGGGAAGCGCTCGATCGGCTGGGCGGCATCGCTGACCTCTTCCTGGTGCACAATCGCCCAATCGTCCGACACGTCGATGACTCGATGGTTCGTGTCGTCCTCGATCGCGAGTTGGTGCTGCGCCGGGCTCGAGGTTACGCACCGTTGCCCATCGCCGTCCGCGATCCGCTGCCACCCGTCCTCGCCGTCGGAGCTCATCTGAAAAACACCGCCGCCCTGGCCCACGGACGCCACGTCTTCCTGAGCCAGCACATCGGCGATCTCGAGACCCCCGCCGCCCACGCCGCCTTCCAGCGCGTCGTCCACGACCTCCCCGCACTCTTCAACGTCCGCCCCGCTCTCTACGCGGCCGATGCCCATCCCGACTACCTCTCCACCCAGTGGGCGCGGGCCTCCGGACGCCCCGTGCTCGCCGTGCAACACCATTACGCCCATACCCTCGCCTGCATGGCCGAGAATGACGTCGACCCGCCGCTGCTCGGCGTTTCCTGGGATGGCACGGGCCTGGGAATCGACCGGACAATCTGGGGCGGCGAATTCCTGCGAATCACCGCGCACGGATTCGAGCGGGCAGGGCACCTGCGCTGCTTCTGTCTTCCGGGCGGCGACAAGGCCGCCCAAGAGCCGCGGCGCGCCGCGATCGGTCTCCTCCACGCGCTGCTGGGGGATGCGGCGTTCGCCAACACCAACCTCGCATCGGTCGCTGCCTTCACGGCAACCGAGTTGAAGGGGATTCGCCAGATGCTCGAGCGGCAGGTCAACACGCCCACAACATCGAGTGCCGGCCGGCTTTTCGACGCCGTCGCCTCCCTCCTCGGCCTCCGTCAAAAAGCCGGCTTCGAAGGCCAGGCCGCCCTCGATCTCGAATTCGCTCTCGAAGACGCTCAGACCGATGCCGCCTACCCGATCCACATCCGTCAGCCCACAGCGCTCGCCTCCCGTGCCGCCGCCGCCCCCGGCGCGGGTTGCACCCCGCCCGGCCCGCTCCATGGCGCCCCCGACACCCCGAACGACCCGCCCCCGCGGCTCGTGTTGGATTGGGCCCCGATGATCCAAGGCATCCTCGACGATCTCCGTCTGCAGACGCCCGTATGCCAAATCTCCGCCAGGTTCCACAACACGCTCGCCGAGGGCATCCTCGCTGCCGCGCGCCTCGCCGGAGAACGCCGCGTGGTCCTCTCCGGCGGCTGCTTCCAGAACCGCTACCTGCTCGAACAAACCGTCCGGCGCTTGCGCGTCGAGGGTTTTAGCCCATACTGGCATCAGCGCGTTCCGACAAACGACGGCGGAATCGCCCTCGGCCAGGTGATGGCCGTCGCGCGCGCGCGAACGAAGTTGAAGCGTTAACTATGTGCCTCGCAGTTCCAGGACGCGTGATCAGCATGGCAACCGACGGCGACGATCTGTCCCGCAGCGGCAAGGTCAGCTTTGGAGGTGTGATTAAACAGGTCAACCTCGCCTTCGTCCCCGAAGTCAAGGTCGGCGATTACGTCGTTGTGCACGTCGGCTTCGCCTTGAGCGTCGTGGACGAAGCCGAGGCAAACAAGGTCTTCGATTACCTGCGCCAGATGGACGAGTTGGCAGACCTCGAGCCTGGCGAGGAGCCCGCGCTGCCGCCAGCCGAGGCTGGCCCGACGCCAAATCCCATCCAGCAACATCGGAATTGATTTCGCCACAGACCCTTGGCCCGGATGTTTCATAAGGCTTCGCGGGGTCTCATATCCGTGCTGTACCGATTCAGCGGCCACGGATGGAACACGGATGGAACACGGATCAGGCAAACCGTTTGGCACCGTTGATCGAGGGCCGTTTTCGGCCACTGGTCAGTGACTGCAAACCGGTCCGGCAAACGAATCGCAAGCGACTCAATCCGTGGGCTATCCGTGTTTGATCCGTGGCTTTGACTGAATGGACGCGGCTTAGGGTCTGTGCAAAAATTACTTCCGATTTTGGCGGGAGCGCCACCGGGCCAG
>DAOOQY010000296.1:0-5766 GCA_035389025.1 Verrucomicrobiota bacterium | reverse complement strand
GCTCGCCTTCCCTGCCTGATTCCATGCTCAACCCCCACCGATTTGTCCTGCACCCTCGACGGCGGACGGTGAACGGCGCCTATGCCGACGACCCCGCGCCGGTGATCATCGAAAGCGACCTCTGCGTCGTGACGATGGCGCCTCAAGACGCCGCCAAGATCGGGCGCTCTGGCTTCGCGAACGGATTCTGGCATGATAAGCGCCATGCGCGATCCGGCGTCCGGTCCAGTCGCTCCCGTCCCGCTGTGGCAGCGGATGATCGTGGGAAAGAACCCCAAGGTCACCTTGGTGCGCGCCCTGCTCCTGGGCTTGGGATGCTGGCTGGTCTTCCGGCACGCGCTCCTCCCGGTCCGGGTCAATGGGATCAGCATGGAACCGACCCTGCGCAACGGCTCGGTCAACCTCGTCAACCGGGTTCCCTATCTGTGGCGCGCGCCGCGCCGCGGCGAGATCGTCGCGATCCGAACCACCGGCACGAGCATCATGTACTTGAAACGCATCATCGGCTTGCCAGGCGAGTCGGTCGAGGTGCAGCGCGGACAGGTGTGGATTAACGGACAGTTGCTCGATGAGCCGTATCTCAGGGAGGCCGAACCTTGGGAAATCGGGAGGCGCACTTTGAGTCCCGAAGAGTACTTCGTGATGGGGGACAATCGCACGATGCCGAGAGAACTGCACTGGGGCGGCGTAATCAAGAGGAGCCGCATCGTTGGCAGCACCCTGTGGTGACCCAGTCATGAAATGGAGCAAACTCCTCCTCGTGCTGGCGCTGGGCGCTGCCGCGTTCGCCGGCCTGCGCGGCTGCCTGCCATCCGACCAAAAGCGCATTCTCCGGCTTCTGACAAGCCTGGCTGAGGACGTGAGCGCCCCCGCCCAGGGCAGGACCCTCGCAGACCTTGCGGCGGCCAATCGGGTCGCTGACCACTTCGCGCCCGGATTTCAGATCCAGGTGACCGTTCCGGGCGCCCCGGACGTCGCCGCCAGCGATCGCGCGGAACTGATTCAGACGATCGTGGCAGCGAAAGGCCGGACCCGCCAGGTGGAGGTCCGATTTCTGGATTCTCAGACCGTCGAACTCGGGCCGGCCTCTGCGGTGATCGAAGCAACGGCGCAGGCGCAGGTGTCGGGTGACCCGGAACTGTACGTGGCCGAGATTCGCTTCACCCTGGTGAAGTTGGAAGGTCGCTGGCGCGTGCGCCAAGTCGAGAATGTCCCGACCTTTGAATGAGACGGGGATAAGAGGCAGCAGAACTCTCTGGGGCCGGGTGGCCGGGTTTGAGCCGCGCTTCGCACTTGCCATTGTCGACGCGCGGGCCAGACTGGCCCTTGCATGCGCGGCAATCACCTCCTATGCAACTGAAATTCGACTGGCTGATCGTTCTCGAAAACCTGCGGCGCGGCATCATGGTCACCGACGCCGAACTCGACCCCCCGTCCGGGCCCCGCATTATCTATGTCAACCGGGCCTGGCTGAAGATGACCGGCTACGGGCGGGACGAGTTGAGCGGTAAGACGCCGCGCATGCTGCAGGGCAAACGCACGGATCGCACCGTGCTGGCCGGGCTGAAGGAGAAACTGCTCAACCGCCAGGTGTTTCACGGGCAGACCTGGAACTACCGCAAGACTGGCGAGCCCTTCGTCATGAACTGGTATTCCTACGCCATCTACGGCGAGCGCGGCAAACCGATCTACTACGTGGCCGAGCAGGAGGACGTGACGGAGGTCGAGAAACTGCGCATGAGACAGCGCCTCCTGGTCAATCCCCAGGACGAGGAAGCCAACACGTTCTTCACGATTCTCAAGGAGAGAAAGGCGGCTTGAAGACACGCCTCGGGCGATGCCTTGATTGAGTTCACGGCCCGGCATGCGGTTTCCGGGCCAGCGCTCGCTGAAATCGGGCGCGGTTGTAGCGCTGCGCCACAATGCACGGCACGTTGGCCGCCGCGGCATACGCCACAATGACGAGATTCGCCCACCACGGATTCCAGAGGAAGAACACCGGCACAAAGGCCAGCGCCGCCCAGTGACAGAGTTCTCCCCGCCACGTTTCGCGCACAAATCGCCGCAGATGACCGGGATCGGCGCTGCGCAGTCTGCCCTTGGCGAAGCCGCCGCCGAACCAGCGCGCCCCGTCCGGCAACCGGTCTTTCCAGCGTTTGACGGCGAAGATGCGTTCGTAGACGCGCCCGCCCTCCTCCCATCCGCGCGGGTTTCGAGTATTGAACCAGGCCGCGGGCATGCGAGTGAAGGCCCAGGCGAGCCCGATCTGGATCGCGGGCCAACCGGCCACGTTCAGCACAATCACCCAACCGATGGGCAGTTCAATCGGCACGAATCCGGCGTCCTTTCCAACTGACCTGTTTGCCCGAGCGCAGTGCGGACCGGGCAAAGACAACGAAGAAAAAGAGCAGCGGCAACGGGTAGAGCAGCGCGCTCAGCCGTCGAAACGAGCCGATGCGACGGCTCAACCAAGCCACCTGCGCCGCGCAAGCGAGGTAAACCGGCCCCCACCACAGCCCGTGGTCCATAACCGCCCAGCCGATCGGCGCACATACCAAACCGATCATCCAGGCGACGACCAGGACCAGCACCCCGCGTGGCGTCTGCCCGGCTCCCGACGCGAACCCCTTGGTCCAGCCTTCGATCAGTTCTCCCAATCCGCCCGGGTACATCCGGAACGAAAACGCGCCGCGCCCGGTCGCGCTTCGCACCGGAACGCCCGCGGCGCGAAACCGCCCCGCCAGCCAGAAGGTCTCGAGAATCCGCCCCTTCACGGCCTCGTGTCCGCCGACACGGCGGTAGCTCTCGAAATCCACCAGAAGCATCTGGCCGAAGAGTCCATCGGGCACCGTGCCGACAGTCATGTTGAGATTGAAGAATAGCGAGAGGTCTTCCCAGGGCTTCTGGACGGCATGATACGGCCCGACCGAAAACGCGCCTCCGCTGTCATTGCTCAGCACCCGGGACAGCCCGTTCGGTTCGAACCAGGTGTCCGCATCGACGAAGAGGAGGAGCGGACCCGTCACGGCCTGGGCGCCCTGGTGGCACGCCCATGTCTTGCCGCGCCAACCCTCGGGCAACGGTTGCGAAGCGATCACCGTCGCGCCGCATTGGCGCGCGATTTCCGCGGTGCGGTCTGTCGAGCCATCGTCCACCACAACAACCTCCCGCGGTTTCACCGATTGCTCCGCAAGCGACCGCAACAGTGTCGGGAGGTTCCGCTCCTCGTTCCGGGCCGGGACGATGACGCTGACCGGCTGGGTTGTGGCGGGCGCGTCTGTCGCGACAGGTCGACGCAGGCGCGGCAGCAGGAGAAAGCCGAGGGCCCAGAGCAGGAGGGTGGCGGCCAGGATGCCTGTTTCCATGTTCATTGATTCCAGTTCCGGTGATCCTTGGCCGGTGTGGTCTGGGACGGCGCGTTGTAGCCGAGCAGCTGCACCCGCAATGTGCGCTTGGAGCGCCCGTTCGAAAAGCTCGATGCTGCGATAGCAGAACTCGAGCATCTGATCCCACGCTGCGTCCCAGGTGGCGCCCCGCGGCATCGGATGGCCGTACTCCTGTTCGAACAGGGCACGGCAGGTGTCGCACCAACAGCCATGTCTCCGCGCCTCCGCCCGGACGCTCCTACGCTGTGGATCGATCCCACGCCGCCACTTGCCTCGCCACGTTCTGTCCGCAGAGCACGACCATCGGCATGCCGCCGCCGGGATTGACCGAGCCGCCAACGAAGAACAGGTTGGGATACCGACTGCTCTGCTTGGGGGCCTTGAAGGCGAGGTTCTTGAACCGATCGCTCACCACCCCGTAGATCGACCCTTTGTTCGAGTAGTACTGGGCCCGGATATCGAGCGGCGTCCAGCAATGCTCGAACACGACGTGCTTCCTCAGATCGCGCAGGCCCATCCGCTCGAGCTTGTCCACCACCCGCTCCTTGAAGGCCAGATAGTCCTCGCGCGTCAGCGGATGCGCATCGTCGATGCACGGAATGTGCGGCAGAATCTTGAGACAATCGCAGCCGGGCGGCGCCACGGTCGGATCGGTCTTCGACGCCGCAACCAGGTAGATCGTCGGATCGGGCGGCAACTGCCGTTTGCGGAACACGGTGTGGAAGTGCGCGCGCTGATGCTCGGAGTAGAAGAAGTTGTGGTGCGCCAGTTGCGGGTACACACAATCGAGGCCGAGTTCGAGCACCAGCCCCGAACACGCCGGCTCGAAACGTTCGAGACTCCGCAGAAAAGCCGCGTCCTCGCGCAGCAACCTCTCGCAGGCCGGAATCACTTCCATGTTCGACACCACAATGTCCGCCGGATGAAAGGCGCCGTCCCGGGTGACAATGCCGGCAACCCGCTCGCCGCGCATCGGCGCGCGCCCGTCGCCCCGGGCAGGTCCGGCGCCGCCCGTGGGCGCTGCTCCGACGCGAATCTCGGTCACCTCGCTGTCGAGACGAACGACAACGCCCAACTCGTCCATGAGCCGCTGGAGACCGAGCGCGATGCCGTAGAGACCGCCGTCCACGTACCAGAGGTCGTAGCGAAACTGGATGGTGGGCAGGCAATTCATGAACGCCGGCGCGTGGTACGCGGACGAGCCGACGTATTTGATGAAGTAGTCAAACACATCCTGCATGTGGCGGGTCTTGAGGAAGCGCTTGACGCCCCCGTGCATTGTCCGCAACAGATCGAACTGGGCGAACGTCCAGAACCCGTAAAAGCGCGCGAAGTCCCTCGATGTGTCGAGCCCCTGCTCGAAGTAGCCCTTGTTGACCAGGTCGTAGAGATCGCCCGAGTACTTCAGGAACCGCTGCACGTTGGCCGGACTCTCCCCAACCTTGCGGGCCTCCGCCGCCATCCCTTCCGGCTCCGGCACCAAATCCACCACCGTGCCGTCCTCGAAAAAGTTGCGCCAGTGCGGACGCAGCGGGCGGATCGGGATGTAGTCGCTCATCTTCCGACCCGAGCGCTCGAAGAGCCGCTCGAAGATGTGCGGCAAGGTGAGAATCGACGGGCCCAGGTCGAAGCTGTAGCCCCGCTCCCTGAGCACGTTGAGCTTGCCCCCGATCCGACCGTTCTTCTCGTGGACGGTGACCGCATACCCTGCCTGGGCCAGCGATATGGCGGCCGACAATCCGCCCAGTCCGGAGCCGATGACCGCGACGTGCTTCCTGCTCATGGTTCTCTCATGGATTGGCGGTGACGCGTTCCAGACCTTCCTTCGCCCAGTGATCGGCCGGATGCTCGGCAAGCCCCCGGCGAAAGGCATCCGCCGCCTCCGCCCGCTCGCCCAGCGCTTCATAAGTCCGCCCGATGAACGTCAGGCAACTGCTCCGCCCCCAGCGCGGTTCGAGGGGCCCCGCAGGCCGCCGCGCTTCGAGGACAAAGAGCCTCTCGGCCTCCTGAAACGTCGCCAGCGCCTCGCGCCGCGCCGCAGCCCTCTTCGCAGCGTGAAACTGACAGGCGCCGATCAGATAGCGCACGCGCGGATTGTCCGCCCCCAGTTCGAGAGCCTTCTTGCAGTGCTTCTGGACCCGCGGCCCATACTGCGCGGCACGCAACAGGCTGCCGCCGATCTTCATGCCGTACAGCGTGCCGAGCAAGGCATGGCTCTCCGCATCGCGTTCCTCGAGTTCAACCGCCCGCGTCAGCGCGGTCAGGGCTGCCTCGCGCGCCGCCTCGACTTCGGACTTCCGAGCGGGCGTCGAGGCCTCGGCCTCGAGGTGCAGCATGCGATGGAATTCGCTAGTCCCCAGCCAGTAGAAGGCAGCGCTGG
>DAOOQY010000295.1:0-5770 GCA_035389025.1 Verrucomicrobiota bacterium | reverse complement strand
CGGGAGGACACGGGCGGATCGGCGCCCGGGATTCCCGATCACGAACTGTTGCGCCGCATCGGCCAGGGCAGCTACGGCGAGGTGTGGCTGGCCCGAGTCCGCGCGCTGGGCCAGTGGCGGGCCGTCAAGCTGGTTCACCGCGACACCTTCGACCACGAACGGCCCTACGAGCGCGAATTCGAGGGCCTGAAACAATTCGAGCCTGTCTCCCGCACCCACCCGGGCCTGATCGACATCGTGCAGGTGGGCCGCGATGACGCAGCCGGCTTCTTCTACTGCGTCATGGAGTTGGCCGACCCCGCCTCCGAGCCCGCCGTGCGCCCCGGTCCCGATCAACTGCCAGCGCGCGCCCCTGGCCTCGAGGCCCCAACGTCACCCGCGGCGCCGCCGTCCTGCATCGAGGCAGAGGACTATGTCCCACTCACCGTCGAGCACCGGATCCGTTGCGAAGGACGCCTGCCCGCAGCCGAATGCGCCCGCATCGCCACGGTGCTGGCCGAGGCCCTCGATCACCTACACGCCCGCGGTCTGGTCCATCGGGATATCAAACCGTCGAATATCATCTTCGTCGACGGCGCGCCCAAGCTGGCCGACGTCGGTCTCGTGGCGCAGACGGGGAGCGCCCGGACCTTTGTGGGGACGGAAGGATACGTGCCGCCCGAGGGGCCGGGGACAGTGCAGGCGGACGTCTACAGCCTGGGCAAATGCCTATACGAGATGGCGATGGGCAAAGACCGGCTCGCTTTCCCCAGCCCGCCGACCGCACTCGATGCCCTGCCCGATCAGGCGCTGCTGCTCGAACTCAACGAGATCATTACAACGGCCTGCGCTCCCGATGCCGCCCGACGCTATCGCACCGCAGCGGCGCTGAGCGCTGACCTGCGGCGGTTGCAGGAGGGCGGGTCCGTGCGGCAAAGCCGCTTGACGCGTCGACGGATCAGGTTCGGCGTGTGGACAGCCGCCGCGCTGGCGGTCGTCGCGCTCGCCTGGCTGGGGCTGGTTTGGATGAAGAGCCGCTCGCCCCAAGTGGAGGTCGTGCGCCAGTTCTCGTTGCCCAACAGTTGGCCCGCCCACGGCGCGCTCCTGGGCGACTATGACCAGTGCGGTGTTCCTGAGATCGTGAGCGGGGCCGACGGTTATCTGAGCATTGTGTCCCTCGAAGGCCATTTGGTTAAGTCACGCCGGGTGCCCGACTTCCGCGGAGACGTTTTCTATGCGTCCAAACTGGCGGACGTCGATGGCGACGAGCGGCGCGAGGTGTTCGCTTCTTGGCGGGATGGAACGAATCTTTTCGTCGGCGTGTTCAATCAGGACTTGCACGAGATCAAACGGTTCACAGCCACTGGGGCCTGGCAACAGCACTCCGCGGGGCCGTATCCAAGCAGCACGATGCTCCCGCTGGCCTTTCTGGCGGGCGGATCGGGTATGCCTGCCCGCCTGGTGGTGGATTTGAACACCCACTACGCCCGCTGGCCGCGTTGCCTGCGCGCCTACGATTGGGCCAGTCAGTCCATGGTGTGGGAGGTTCCTTACGCCGCGTCGCCCGTCCACACCGTGCTCCACGACCTTGACCGTGACGGCGTGCCCGAACTGCTGGTCGGCTGCTACGCGCCCGACAACAAGGTAAGGCTCCCGGACGGCGAGGACGACAGCCGGTGCTATTTGCATGCGATGAGCGCCACGGGACACCGGCTTTGGTCGCACGAGGTCGGCGGCACGTTTATGCGTTGCCTTGTGTATCCTGCCCCGGCGGACGCAGGCGACTTCATCTACGCGCTCGTCGTGCGCTCCGAAGATGCGCATCTGCAAAGCAAGGACGACCTGCCTGTGGAAAGCCGCGTCCTCAAGTTCGATCACGGCGGCAACGAACTCGCCCGCTACGAGGTTCCCGTGGCACTGTCGGGTCTGGTCCTTGCCACCCTGACCGGCAGGCGCGGCCTCGAGGTTTACGCCGGAGACAGCTCGGGCTTTCTGCATGTGCTGGACGCGGATCTGGGCCCGGTCCGACGGATGCCGATTCTGGCGCCCACCCACGACTGGATCGACCTGCGGGCCGAACTGGCGGGCGACCTCGATGGCGATGGACGGCCCGAATTGGTGCTCCAGTCCGCGCAGGTCGAGTTCATCTCCGGCACCAGCCTCGGGCATCCCGAAGGGGGCGCCAATGTCCGGCACTACCACGGGCATTCCCTTCACTTCTACAATGCCCGGCTCAAGCCCCGGACGAACTTCCTGCTAACCGCATTTGCCACGACGTCCCCCCTCGCGCGCGTCGAACTGCTGCCGCCCGAGCCCACCGGTCACCGCCGCCTGATCCTCCTGGGCCAGCAGGTCCAGATCCTCGAACTTGCACGCTGACAAGGGCGAGTTCGGGATAAGATCTCCGGCTGTGGAATCTGTGCCATCTGTGGCCCACGCTGCCCACCTGCGTCTTGCCCGTCCCGCACGGCTGCCGCAATGTTCGGCCATGACATCAACAGTCGAACCCGTGGCCCATATTCATTGCGATGAACGGGGCCGCCTCCTCTTCAGCCAGGACGAAGACCTGATTCCGGAGGCCGTCCGATGCCAGCGCAAGGGCACGCCCTTCGCCACAGCGATCTTCGCCCGACAACTGGACCTCTCCATTTCTGACAGAAGCGCGGCCTGATTGGATTCCATGGCACTGTCGAGAAACCGAGAGCGAGCGATGTCGAACCAGAACAGAAAGTCGGGTCTTGGGGGGCTGACCCGCCATTGGCGGCGGTCGGCGTTCGGAATGGGCGTCATGGCAGAAGGAGGGAGGCGTGCAGGCGCATTCACTCTGATCGAGTTGCTGGTCGTGATGACGATCACTGCGATCCTGGCCGGCATGCTGCTGCCGTCCCTGGCCAGGGCGAAAGGGCGCGCCCACGATGCGCGCTGCCGCAACAACCTGAGACAACTCGCCTTGGGCCTTCACCTCTACGCGGAATCCCGACCTCAAGCGCCGACCAGGAAGAGCGATGGGCCTACTACGAATTCGCCTCGTTCCTTGCCTCGCGCCACCATGGCCGCGCGAACGTCGCGTTTCTCGATGGCCACGTCAATTCCCTCGACCCGTCGGCGGCGACACGGAACAACCGGCTCTGGAACGGCTTTGACAATCACCTGGCGGTCCCGATTCTGCCGGACGTCCCGGTCAATTGGCCCGCTCACTGGCGCCGCGACGGGACATGAGCCTCGAAGCGCCTCGGAGCGGGGACGGCCCCGTCCCCAACGAACCGCGTCGGTAACTGGGAATGATCCGTCGCGGAGTGAGGGGCGGGCCGGCCTTCACGCGTCGATTGGCCGGCGTTGAGAGGTTTCGCCACGGGAATGGCTTGGCAGTTGGTTGTAATGGTCTAAGGTCTCGCTCATGATAAATCGGCAAGTCATTCAGGGTCCACAGACCGTCAACGTGAAGCGTTTGTTCTCGCGCGCGCCCGGCTCGGCAATGCCGCCTGCGGCCGGCGTCCCCTCATCCCGCGTGTTCTTGCCGCTCGTCCTGGCGTGCATCGTCGGCCTTGCCTGCCTGGCGCGCGCCGAGGTTTTCAACGGCAGCCTCGATGTCGCCAGCCAACCTACGGTTGTGATTCCCCTGACGCTGGCCAAGGACGGCTCGCTCAGCCTCGAGATCACCGTCGGCCCGCACCTCAACCTTAATGCCAATACCGCCGTGGGGGTTTCCCAGGGAGTAATCGTCTATGACTCGACCGGCACAAACCATTTGTACGGCGCTGTGCAGGGCCAAGACAGCACTGTTACCCACGTCGTCCACGGATTGGGTGCGGGCAGCTATTCTGTCCGGTTGACCGCGATCGGCTCTTTTCCAGGCTTGGGCTGGGGGCCTTACACAATGATCACGTCCGAGACGCCGGATCCTCTGCCCAACGATCCCGAGCCCAATGACGATTTCGATCACGCGCTGACGGCTTCCTTGGGCGCGGAGGTTACGGGGCATCTGGGCTATCTTGGCCCACAATCCGTGCAGGAGGCCCAGGACTACTGGCAGGTTACGTTGCCCAGTGACGGCACCCTGCTTCTGGACATCGCCACTGGGGAGCGGCTCAATTTGAACCGGAACGTTGCCCTGGACGCCAGTGGCGGAATCATGGTTTACGACGCGGATCAGGCGACGGTTTTCTTCTCCACCGTGCAGGGCGAGAACAGCACGCGAACTCACTCCGTGCCCAAATTGAAAGCAGGCCTTTACTACGTGCGGTTGGTCGTCCTGGGCGCCGGATACTACGGCTCCTATCGTCTGACCCCGTCGCACATCCCCGAAGCCGTGCCAAACGACAGCGAGCCCAACGACGCGCCGACCGAAGCGCTCAGCCTGACGCTCGAGACCCGAGCCACCGGGCACCTGGGCTATTATGGCGGCGGAGGGGGCACCACCACGGACGCGCAGGATTGGTACCGGCTGACGTTGCCGCAGGCCGGGAACCTGGAACTGGAAGTGGGCTTGTCCAAGTTGCTCAACCTGAATGCCAACGCCTCGATTGGCGCCAACAATGGCATCGTCGTCTTCGACAGTGACGCCGCCACTGCGCTCTTCGGCGCCGTTCAGGGTGAAAACAGGACCAACACGCACGTGGTGACGCGGTTGAAGCCCGGAGTCTATTACCTTCGCCTGGCGAAGATCGACAATGCCGGCTACTACGGCGGTTACACCGTGACGCCCCGTCTGGATCCCGCGCCGGAGGATCCGGAGCCGAACGACCAGGTCAGCGACGCCGGGTGGACGGCATTGGGCGCCACCATCGAGGGCAATCTCGGTTTTCGCGGCGGCGGGGCTGGATTGACTCTGGACCAGTTGGACTGGTGGCAATTCACGATGCCCTCGACAGGGCAGGTGCAGCTCGTCGTCACGACATACGGCAATTTGAACCTCAATTCCAACTCCGCCGTCGGAGCGTCGGAGGGGATCGGCATCTTCGAGGCCACGTCCGCCGGGGAGGTGGGAGCCCGGCGGTACGGTGCTGTTCAGGGCCAGGGCACCACGCAAACCCATGCTGTAAACCTGGCGGCAGGCCGCTACTTCCTGCGCCTTGCCAAGCATGGTTCGGACTCCTACTGGGGCACATATTCCGCCACGTTCAACTACGTCGGCGCGCCGATCATCAACAGCCCGGCCCTGGCGCAGGGGCTCGCCGGCCAGCCGTTCACATACGCGATTACGGCGCTGGGCGGCGGCACATTCGAGGCCCAAGGCCTGCCGCCGGAGTTGTCGCTTGACCCCATCACCGGCGTCATTTCCGGCACGCTCGGCCAGCCCGGCACCCACGAGGTCACGCTGCTGGCGACGAACGGCAGCGGCAGTGCCTCGACTCTGCTCACCCTTGCGATCCTGCCGCTGCCGACCTTGTCCATTCGAGCAGCTCCCGGACAACAGGTCGTGCTTTCCTGGTCGGACGACTACGCGGATTTCACCTTGCTCCGATCCAGCGCCGCAGGCGGCAGCGCCGTGTGGGAGCCCGTTCAGCCTGCTCCCACGCCCGTTGGCGGAAGCCTGGTGGTGACCAATGCGGTCGGGACAGCGCCTGCCTTTTATCGTCTGACGCTCGAAGCCGGTCTTTAAACCGGCGCCGGGCCAGAGACGGGGCAGCCCCTTCCCTCACGAACGCGCTCGTTGTGCGCACGGGCCGCGGACATCAGCGCGCCTGCTATTGCATTGGCGGGCATTTCTTCGCACTGTGTGTCTGATGCGTATCACTATTCTTGCGTGTTGCGCCGGGTTGGTGCCGCTGGTCGCGGGCGGCTGCGATGG
>DAOOQY010000294.1:0-5779 GCA_035389025.1 Verrucomicrobiota bacterium | reverse complement strand
ACCAACTCGTCGATCTCGAGATTGCGGCCACCAACGCGCCGGCCGCACTCAAGACGGTGCAGACCGAGCTGGCCCGGACGAACTCGGCGGCTCTGAAGTATCTCGAAGGCCGGGCGCTTGCGGCCCAGCGGTTATGGCCCCAGGCGCAGGCATCGCTCGAGGAGTCGATCGGCCTCAACCCGCAATTCTCGCTGGCGTACCAATTGCTGGCCGACATCCATATCGCCAACACCAACCTGGCCGGGGCAGCCCGGCGGCTCGATGAATTGGTCTCGAAGAAGACAAACGACGTTCAGTCGATGGCGATTCTCGGGACGCTTTACGAGCGGATGGATCAGCCCGAAGAGGCGCGTGCCAAGTACGAGCGAATTCTCGAAATCAACCCGCAGTTCGTTCCCGCGCTCAACAACCTGGCATACCTGTACACCGAGCGGCTGCCTCAACTCGAGCGCGCGCATGAATTGGCTCAAAAGGCGCGCCAATTGGTGCCCGAAGACCCATCGGTCATGGATACGTTGGCCTGGATTCTGCACAAGCGCGGCGAACACCAGCAGGCCTTGCCGTTGCTGCGCGAGGCGGCCCAGAGAGTTCCCGGCAACCCGGAGGTTCAATACCACCTGGGAATGGTCAGCTACATGCTCGGCCAGCCGGATGCTGCCCGGGCCGCCCTCGAACGGGCCGTGGCCGCGCCGCAGCCCTTCCCGAGCAAAGCCGAGGCCCGGCGTCAACTCGCGCTGCTTGCGTCCGGACCCGCGGCTGGCGGCACGGAGGACAGGGCGACCCTCGAAGCGCGTGTCAAGGACCAGCCCAGGGACCTCACCGCCCGTTCCCGCCTCGCCGCCGCTTACGAGCAGGAGGGTCAGTTTCCGAAAGCCGCGACTGAATACGAGGAGATTCTCCGGCAAAACCCCAAGGCTGCGGAGGCGAGTCTGCGTCTGGCCCAACTGAACGCCGGGCCATTGAACGACCAGGCCAAGGCGATCGAGACCGCCCGCAAGGCGCATGAACTCGCTCCCAACGATCCGCGGGCCGCGGGTTTGCTCGGACGCCTTCTGTTCCGGCGTGGCGATCATGTCCAGGCCTACGGCCTGCTGCAATCCGCCGCTCAACGAGGTCCACAGCAGGCTGACCTGCAATACGACTACGCGTGGGCGGCCTACGCCGTGGGACGGGTGGCGGATGCCCACCAAGCCATGCGCCGCGCCCTCGAAATCCAGCCGAACTTCCAGGCGGTCGATGCCGCACGCGATTTCGTCGCGATGACGGCCCTTGCGCTCGATCCGCAGGGGCTAGCCCAAGCAGAGCCGCGGATTCGGGAGATTCTCGAGGCTGATCCGGATCATGTGCCTGCCTTGATGGCCCAAGCGGCTCTGTTTCGCGCGCGGGCTGACGGCAAGACGGCGGCGGCGCTTTACGAGCGGGTGCTTCGGGTGTTCCCGAGGTTTACGCCGGCCAGTCGCGAACTGGGCCTGGTGTTGGCGGGCGATCCGGCCCAGGGGCAGCGAGCCTACGATCTGCTATCGAGGACGCGCGAGGCCTTCCCGGACGATGGCGGCGTGGCTCGGGCTCTGGCGTTGCTGAGCTACGCGCGCAAGGACTACCGTTACACAACCACGCTGCTCGAGTCCTATCTTCGGAGACAGCCGGAGGATAGCGAGGCCCTGTTCTACCTCGGCATGGCCCAATGCCAAATCAAGCAGACCGATCAGGGCAAGGAACAACTTCGGAAGGCGATCGCGGCCGGGTTGAAGGAGCCGTTGTTGGCTGAGGCCAAGAAGGCCTTGGCCGCTCCCTCTTCCCAATAGAGCCGCTCGCACCCAACCCCAGACAACCCCCCACACAGCCCGCAGGTCCACCTGCGGGCTTTTTTTGTCTGATTCCTGCTTTTGACGGAGCGAGATGGCGCGGACTGATCCCGCGTCGGGGGACGGCTACGGAACCAACGGTTCATGGTCAGGCAAGCAATTCCTGAATCTCTTCCCAGTTCAGGTCCCCGCCCGACTGGCCCTCGCCGCCCAGCAGGGCGTCGATGACCTCGCGCTTGCGGCTTTGCAGACTCAGCATTTTCTCCTCGACCGTTCCGCGCGCGATCAGGCGATAGCTTGTCACCACGCGTTTCTGGCCGAGCCGATGGGCCCGATCGGTCGCTTGCGCTTCCACTGCCGGGTTCCACCAGGGATCGAAGTGAATCACAGTGTCCGCGCCGGTCAGGTTCAGGCCGGTCCCGCCGGCCTTGAGGCTGATCAGGAAGACCGGGATATCGGCGTTGTCCTGGAAACGGCGCACGACGCCGCCGCGATCCTGTGTCGCGCCATCGAGATAGCAGAACTCGATCCCTCGATCCGTCAGCCGATCCCGGATGAGGGCGAGCATCGAAGTGAACTGGCTGAACACCAGCGCGCGGTGTCCGCCGTCAATCACTTCCTCGATCAACTCCTCGAACAAATCGAGCTTTCCCGAGGGGGCGGCGCCTTCGACCCCCGGCAGGTCGAGAAGCCGCAGGTCGCAGCACACTTGGCGGAGCCGCAACAACGCGGTCAGGATGATCATTCGGCTTCGAGCCAGTCCCTGCGCGCCGACTGTCTCGAGAACCTCGCGTCGCCCGGTTTCGAGCACCTGGCGATAGACCGCCGCCTGATCGGACGTCAGGTCGCAGAGGGCCACTTGTTCGATCTTCTCCGGGAGGTCCGGCGCCACATCGCGCTTCACACGGCGCAGGAGAAACGCGCGGACCCTGCGCGCCAGACGGTCCTGCACGGCGGGATCGCGATCGCGCGTGATGGGGATTTCATAGCGCTCGCGGAAGTCCCGTGCCTTGCCGAGGAAGCCCGGCATCAGGAAATCGAAGATAGACCAGAGATCGAGCACCGAGTTCTCGAGCGGCGTGCCGGTGAGCACCAGCCGATGCCGGGCGCGGATTGCTTTCACCGCCTGCGCGTTCTGCGTCTCGCGGTTCTTGATGTGCTGCGCCTCGTCGAGCACAACCGTGTCGAACTCGATCGCGCGATAGCGCTCGAGATCGCGCCGGATCAGCGCGTAGCTGGTGACGACCAGATCGTGGCGCGGAATCTCCGCGAAGCGCGCCTGGCGCTCCGGCCCGTGCAACGGGAGAACCCGCAGGCTGGGAACGAACCTGGCGGCCTCGGCAACCCAGTTGAAAACAAGGCTCGTCGGGCAGACCACCAGGTTGGGCAAGGGGCGTGATCCCGACACGACTTGGGCCTGCGCGGCTGCGACAACAGCCAGCGTCTGAAGCGTTTTTCCCAGGCCCATCTCATCGGCCAGAATCCCGCCAAAACCGTGCCTGCGCAGGAACCACAGCCACGCCACCCCCTGTTTTTGATAAGGGCGAAGCACGGCGTCCAAGCTCCCCAAAGGAGGGCATTCCCGCGCGGCCGCATCGACCGGTCGGGCCGTGCGGTCGAGCCATGCGCGGGGCGCGTCGAGTCGCCATCCTGCGTGCTCGCTCAATGTGGACTCGACGAAATCCGCCTGTGCGTTTGCCAGCCGATAGCCTGCGGCGGTTTGTTGGGGCTCGCAATCGAGCAGCACCTGTTGCAGTTCCTCGACAGCGCCCGTGTCGATCAACGCCAGCCGTCCGTTGCGGAGGCGGACATGGCTTTGGCCGGCCAACACCAGCCGCTGAATGTCCGCGGCGGAGAATCGCTCGCCGCCAGCCGACGCAAATGCGACCGACAGATCGAACCACTGTTCGCCGAAAGGCGTGACGACCAATTCCGGCTCGATCCGTTCGAGCCTGGTCTTCGCCGCCCCATCGAGCCGCGGCTCCAGATCGACCTCCCACTGGTGCTGCAGCCGGGGGAACACGCGCGCGAAAAACTTGAGGACAGCCGTCTCGCCGTCCAGGAGAAAACGGTTGTCCCGATCCGGCCCGGTGAAACCGCACTGGGCCAGACGTTCGAGCGCCGCCTGCTCGGCCCCCGGATGGCGCAGGGTGTAGCGCGTCGGGCACGCGGCATCGGGGAAGCAAAGCGGTTCGGCAACACCGTGGACCGGCGCCACGGCGTGTCCCGCGTAGTCGCATGTCAGTCGGGCTTCAATCCGTGCGAGACCGCCTTCGAGGCGCAGTCGGAAGCGCGGCGGCTCCGTTTCGAGAACAAAGTCCGACAGGTCGAAATTGGCCTGCGCGTGACCGGCTGCGACAAGGGCAGGCCAGTCCCGGACGAGGAAGGCAGGCACACGCGGTCGTTCGAGGCGGACCGGTCCGCGCGCCAACCCCCGTGCTGATGTGGGCAACCGGAGCGGTTGCAGCCGGTTCCCGCGCAGGCACCAGTCCACATCGCCTGTCGCCAACACAGCGGGAACTGATCCATCCAGCCGCAATGTGATCTGGCCCGAGGCCTCGAGCGTCGCCCGCACCGGCCACGAAACCGCATCGAGCGAGATTTCGAGCGGGCGTCCGCGCCCCAGGGACAGCCCGGGATGTCCAGCCAGCTTGGGCAGCAACTGTCCCAAGTCGGATTCGCCAAGAAGCAGCATCGCCGGCACCCCGTCTGTCGTCAGGGTCTCGATGGTGTCGAGCGCGGATGCATCCGCCGGACCGAGCAGGAACGGCGCATCGAGCGGCAGCATGTTCAGCGGGACGCAACGCCCCGAGCGAACCGCCTCGAACACCAGCATCACCTTCCCCTTCGCCATCGCCTGCTCGAGGTTGGGCGGGAAGATGATCCGAATCTCGATGTCCTCGGCCGCTTCGCCGGGGGCTGCCCGCCGCAGGGCGCGTCGGGGCCGCGGCGCCGGGGCACGCGAACCCGGATGGCCAGACGCGGCAGCGTTTCGGACGGTTGCGGTTGTGGCCCCGCGTGCGGGGGGAGAGGGGTGGATTGGGTGAGCGGTTTCCGGCCGGGTGGCCAGCCAATGGAGCCCTGCGGCAACGGCGTGGGCGCAGATCGCGCCCTCGATGCGGGCGCGTCGACAGGAGCAAAGGGTGTCGACGTCAATCGCGTTGCGCAGCACCAGGCCTGTTCGGTATTTGGTGGCTCCCTCGCGGACCACTCCCTCGAGGCGCGGCGGCGCCCAACTCGACGCGTCGACATTGCCGACGGCCAGGAGCGCGCGAGCCTCCTGCATCACGCGCCAGCCCGCCACCCGCGCGAGCAGATCGGATGTCAGTTCGACACAAGCCATGCTCGGTTTTGCTTTCCTGGCCTGCATGCTGACTTCTCTTGTGAACTCCGGCTTCGCGGTGGCAAAAAGTGACGAGAAATGCAGGCTAGCCCGAGGCGAAGACGCTGGCGAGGATGGTCTCCTTGATCCTCCAGATCAGGGCCATTGTCAGCGCGAGCGGGAGCAGCACAAGCAACAACATGAGCAACACGCCCACCCGGGTGGCGATGTCGAGCATCAGCGACAGCGCGAGAGACGGTTGTCCCATCTGGGCCAGGCCGACCCAGCCCGCGCCCAGCAGAGCCGTGGCGAGCAGGAGATAGAGATTGAGCGTGGTGAAAAGCCTGGCCTCGATTCGCAGCGTCTCGTCGGGCAGCATGGCCGTCAGGCGCTGGAGCATCTGATTGACGGTGAAGAGGAGCATCAGACCGGACAGGGCAAGGACCAGCACGGCGAATTGAAAGTGGATGACATCCGGCATGACCCGCCACCAATACAGGAAAGGCGAGAGGCCGACGTTGATCGAGGCGAAGACGAGAGCGCGCTCGCGGGCGTGCTGCCACACCCGTTCGGAGCGCTGGAAGTGGCGCATCTGGTGGAGGGCATAGCAGAGGAGGCCGTTGGCGAGCAGGGGGGGAAGCAGGCCCAGACC
>DAOOQY010000293.1:0-5835 GCA_035389025.1 Verrucomicrobiota bacterium | reverse complement strand
CGAGCACCCGGGCATAGACCTGGCCGCTGGTGAGACTGTTATGGCGCGTCAGCTTGGTACTGGTGAAGCGCTCGTAATGGCCGAGGTCCAGGTCGGTCTCGGCCCCGTCATCGAGCACGTAAACCTCCCCATGTTGGAACGGGCTCATGGTGCCCGGATCCACATTGAGGTACGGGTCGAATTTCTGGAGCGCGACCTTCAGCCCGCGGTTCTCGAGCAGCGTGCCCAACGATGCCGCGGTCAGTCCCTTGCCCAACGAACTGATCACCCCGCCTGTGACAAAAATGTATTTCATGCCTCAGAAATCGGTCCTGGTCCCCTGCCCCGCCCCGAGCATCCGCTCCACCCGCACGGCGTCCTCCGGCGTATCCACGCCCACGCTTTCATAGTCCACACGCAGCACGGCGATTGCGACATCGTTCTCCAGCGCCCGCAACTGCTCGAGCCGCTCCGCCCGTTCGAGGGCGGACACCGGCCACCGGACGAGCCGCAACAGCGTGTCGCGCTGATAACCGTAGACCCCGATGTGCTTCAGAAAAGCAAACGCCGCCAACTGATCGGAAATCGAACGACTGGCGGCCTCTCGCAGATACGGAATCGTGCGCCGGGAGAAATATAGGGCCCGCCCGCTCGAACTGACAACGACTTTTACGACGTTCGGGTTGTCGTAATCGGCGGGATCGCGGATGGGGGTGGCGGCGGTGGCCATTGCATTCGCCGCCAAGGCGCCGGCAACCGCGTCGATCACCGCCGGGTCCAGAAGCGGTTCGTCGCCCTGGATGTTCACCGCCGCCTCCGCCTGGGAGCGCCCCACAACCTCGGCGATCCGATCGGTCCCGCTGGCATGGTCCGCCGCGGTCATCTCCACACGCGCAAACCGGCCCGCCACCGCCCTGATCCGCTCGTCGTCCGTCGCCACGACAACGTCCGCCAGCGCCCGCGCCTGGCGGCATCGCTCGACCACGTGCTGAAGCAGCGGTTTCCCGGCAATCACATGCAGCGGTTTCCCCGGAAACCGGGTCGAGCCATACCGCGCCGGTATCACACCCAGGATTCTCATTGGCAATTCTCCCTCCGTCCGTCCCCCATGCGGTCCGCGGTGTCGGAACCCAACCCGCTGGGCGCTTGATCCAGAATCCAGGCCACAGCGGATGGCAGGTCATCGACCACCACGGCCCGGCGCAGCTTGTCCGGCGCGTCGCGTTCCACCTGGGCCCCGTGGCCGGTGCGGACCAACAGGCTGCGGCGCACCCCGGCATTCCAGCCGCACTCGAGATCAGCCAGCTTGTCGCCGATCATGTAGCTTCGCGACAAGTCCACCCCGAACTCATCCCGCGCGTCGAGAAGGAACCGGGGCGAAGGTTTCCGACCGCGGCTCGGCTGATCCGGAGCCTCGGGGGCGAAATAGATGCGGCTCAACCGAACGCCATGACGGTCCAGCTCGGACTCCAGAAAACCGTGAACCCGCTCCATCGCCTCGACGGTGAAATACCCGCGCCCGATCCCCGACTGATTGGTCACCAGGAACAGAAGATAGCCCGCTTCGTGCAGCCGGCGCAGGGCGCGTCCCGTCCCGGCGTAAAGCCTGAAGTCCTCGATGCGATGGATGTAGCCGGTGTCTTCGTTCAGCACGCCATCGCGATCGAGAAACACGGCCGGGCGCATATTCCTCACCGATTGAAACTCGCCAGCAATTCCCCGCCCTGAACGGTCGCTGTCCCGACCTTTCCAACAACCACGCCCGCGGCATGGTTCGACAGGACGGCGGCCTCGACCGGCGAGCCTCCGGCGGCGATGGCCAGCGTGAACGTGGCAATCACGGTGTCGCCCGCCCCCGACACGTCAAACACATCGCGGGCGACCGTCGGAATGTGAAACGGCGGTCGTGCGCGCTGGCACAGCAGCATGCCCTGCTCGCCCAATGTCACAAGCAGGAGGGCCGGCTGCAGCTTCGACAGAAGCCGATCGACGGTGCGCATCAGAGCCGCGTCCAAACCCCTGCCGCCGCTCCGGGCGCCGTCGGGTTCGCCCGCCAACTCGAAGGCCTCCTTCCGATTGGGCGTTATGAGCGAGAGCCGGCTCAGATTCAAGCTGTGGACCGGTTTGGGATCAAGGCTCAGCCAGATGCCCCGCTCCCGACAGCCGACCCTCAGTTGGTCCAGGAGCGACTGCGACACGACCCCTTTTCCGTAGTCGCCAACGATGACGGCATCGGCCCCGTCCAGGCGCCCCCGCATCGCGGCCAGCAAGGCGTCCGTGGCGTCCGCATCGAGACCGTTGCGCGTCTCGCGATCGACCCGCACGACCTGCTGCCGATGCGCCAGAATGCGGGTCTTGACGCTCGTCGGCCGGGTCGCATGGCTCAGACATCCGTCGCAGGCGACGTGGTTCTCTTCGAGGAGCCGACGCAGCCGCGCGCCCGGATCGTCGCGCCCCACAACGCTGAACAACTCGGTTTGGACACCGAGGGCCGTGAGGTTGCGGGCGACATTCGCGGCTCCGCCGGGCATGAAGCTCTCCCGTTCGAAATCGATCACGGGAACGGGGGCCTCCGGCGAGATTCGGCTCACCTCGCCCCAGACGAACTGATCGAGCATCACGTCGCCAACAACGAGAATCCGCCGGCAAGCCGCGGCCGCCAGCAGGGCGCGCACGCGCGCGGCGCCGAGAGTCGGAATGGACTGGTTCATGCCGCTCCGAGGAAGGCGGTGAGCGGGCTTGTCGGGCTGGCGGTCTGCTGCTCGGCGGCCAGCCCCATCTCGAACGCGGCTCGACCCGCCTCAACCGCCTGCTTGAACGCGACGGCCATCCGGTTGGGATCGCTCGCCACCGCGATCGCCGTGTTCACCAGCACGGCGTCCGCTCCCAGTTCCATCGCCTCCGCGGCGTGGCTGGGCGCCCCCAAGCCCGCGTCGACCACGACCGGGACCGTCGCCTGCTCGATGATGATGCGCAGTTGATCCCGCGTCTGGAGACCGCGATTGGACCCGATGGGCGATCCCAGCGGCATGACGGTCGCCGTGCCGGCTTCTTCGAGCCGTTTCGCCAACACCGCATCCGCATTGATGTACGGAAGCACCGTGAAGCCCTCCTGCACAAGCGTCTGGGCCGCCGCCAGGGTCTCGACCGGATCGGGCAGCAGATAACGCGGGTCCGGGTGGATTTCGAGTTTGATCCACTTGGGCAAACCCGCCGCCGCCGCCAGCCGCGCCAGCCGAACCGCCTCGCTCGCGTTCATCGCGCCGCTCGTGTTCGGCAAAACCAGGTAGCGCGCCGAATCCACATATTCGAGGATGTTGGCAAAAGGGTCCTTCCGCCCGCTCAAATCCGCACGCCGCAACGCCACCGTCACGATCTCGGTCCCGCTCGCCGCCAAGGCGTCGCGCATCGCTTCCGGCGACGCGAACTTGCCCGTGCCGACGAGCAGGCGCGAGCGGAACGAACGCCCCGCAATCGTCAAGGGTTGGGTGATCGACTGAGTGACCAGCGACATGCCGGTAAACTAGACGCGTTCTCCGACACGTGTCGAGGCGCAAACCGGCAACCAGACAAGCGCCCGGATTTGTCACCTGCGCTGCCAGCGTGTATTGTCGCCCAGCCAAATGCGCGCGCCCATCTTCATTGCTCTCGCCCTCATGCTCTGCGCCGGTTCCGCGACACAGGCCGCCGCGCCCGCGGGCAGCAAAGAACGCCTGCGGCGTCTCGCGCGCCTGCCGCGCCTCAGCCTCACCCTTGGGATGAGCTTCGATCCATTGCGCGGCATCGCCCTCATGCCCGACCGTGTCCTGGCCATGCACGAGATCGAGGATTTGCGCAAGGGGATGCAGGACAACGCCAGCGACGCTCCGCGCCACACGCGGATCGGGCGGCTGCTCGAAGGGATCGGCAGTCTCAACGAGGCCCG
Organism: Verrucomicrobiota bacterium; assembly: GCA_035389025.1. GTDB lineage: Bacteria > Verrucomicrobiota > Verrucomicrobiia > Limisphaerales > J093 > MWFF01. The sequence goes on along the minus strand of DAOOQY010000293.1, from coordinate 1,931 downwards.
CCAGGCCTACACCAATGCCGTTTCCCTGCATCGCCGTCAGGGCGCCGAGCAAGGCGATGACGGACCGACCCTGGCCGACTACGGCGCCGCTCTGCACGGTCTCGGAGAACTGGATGCCGCGGAGCGGGTGCTGCGCCGCGGCGTCCAGGTGGCGCCCGCCGCGTGGACACCCCACGCCGCGCTGGGCAGATTGCTGTCCGCCCAAGCGCTCGCATCGCTCGTGCCGGCGGCGGCAAACGGAGGAGGTGATCCGTTCGCAGCGCTGGTGTCGGCTGAAGGGCCCTCTGCAAAACCGGCGCCCGCCCAACTCGAACAAGCCCAAACGCGAATCGAGGAGTCAGTTCTCTGCTACGACCGCGCAATCGAGTTGGCGCCCGATGTTGCGGAGGTGTACACCGGACGCGCCGCGGTCCGGGTCTTTCACAACCTTCTCGAATGGATGCGCGACCCCGATGCCGGGTCGGAACCGCAGCCCATGCGTTTCGCCAGGGCGCTGTACCCGCCGGAGGCGCTGCCGGACCTGCGCCAGGCAATGCGGCTTGCGCCGAAGGACCCGATGGCCCTGGGCACGGCCATGTTGTTCGAGTTGTTCAGCAGCGCGCTCGAACAGGGATCGTTGCAGTCCGAATCCATCGGCACCGGCAATTCCTGGGCAAATCTGCCCGAGCGAACCCGCCAATCGGTCCGCGAATCCCTCACCCGACTCGAAGAGATGAGCCAGGACGCGAAAAGCCACACCGCGGCTGCCGCGCTCGAATTGCTGGGGTCCTTGCAGTGTTTTGTCGTCAATGATGTGCCGGGGGCGGAGCAGACCCTGCGTCGCGCCACAGCGTTGGATTCGAAACGGACCCAGGCCTGGGAGACGCTCATCTTTATCCTCGCCACGTCCAAACGGTCCGAGGCGCTCGAGGCGGTCTGCGAGGATCGGTTGAAAGCCGAGGAATCCGCCCGCGCGCGCCTGCTCCTGGCCAAGAGCCACGAGATGCGGTCGGATTGGAACCGGGTCCTCGAAACGACCGAGACCCTCGAACGGCGCTACCCGGAGGACGTGTACGCCAATCTCGCCGCCGCCGCCGCCGTCCTCCACACCACACGGGACGAAGCCGGCCTGCGACGCGCCGCCCAGTCCATCGCCAAAGCCGAGAAACTGCTCGGCACTGCCCCCGCCCGCGACGAAGTCGTCAACCTGCTCTTCCTGCGCGGCCTCCTTTTCGCCCTGGCCGACGCCACCGAACCCGCCCTCCACCAACTCAGGCAGGTCAGGCAGATCGAGCCGCATTTCGAGGGAGTCGAGGAAGCCCTGGAAATCGTCGAGCAGATGTGACGATGACGACGCCACTGACTCCTCACCCAAGCCGGTAGTCTGCGGAAACGGGCCACAATGGGGTCGCATCTAAATAGTTGACAAATGAATTCTCGAGGTGACGTGTTCGGGGCCTATGGGGGCCGCTGCGGATTGGCGTGGCGGACGCGGGCCGCCGTTCTCTCGGGTGATGAACCCCGTTCGGGCGCCGCCGGATCGCGGCGCAATCAGCGCCGCCACAGATCGAAAGGCCTTGCCGCCTCGGACGGGAAAGGCAGGGCAACCTTGCGTCCGGTGCCCGCCGATTCATAGGCAGCGAACAGAGCTTCGAGCACGGCGCGCCCGTCTTCGCCGGTCACCAGCGGCTGCCGGTCAGATCGCGCGCAGTCGATGAAATGCTCCATTTCCTGGTGGAAACCGTAGTTCCAGGCCTCTTCGTACATCGTGAAGCTCCAGCCCTGGGTGGAACCGCCCTTCTCGACCGCGTAGTCGTAGCCGCGGCGGCTGTAGGTCTCGATGGCGTTTCCATGGAGGAGATCGGCGTAGGCAACACCGTCGGAACCGTGCACTTCGGCCCGATCGTCCATCCCGCCCAGCTTCGTCCAACTCTCCTCGGCGACGCCGATCA
>DAOOQY010000292.1:0-5840 GCA_035389025.1 Verrucomicrobiota bacterium | reverse complement strand
TGTTTTCCGCCGACGCCGCTGGCCGGCTCACCGGCTACAGGCACGGCTTCGAGTTCGGCCCGGCCCTCGAAGGGGTGTCGTTCGGACGCCATGTCACCAGCGACGGACTCGAGCACTTTGTCGCCCAAACGACCTCGACTCTGGGCGACCCCAATGGCCCCCCGCGCGTCGGACCGATCGTCATCAGCGAGATCATGTACCATCCGCCCGATGTCGTGACCAACAACGCCGCCTGGGACAACACCGAGCACGAGTACATCGAACTCCGCAACGTGACCACGTCGGCCGTTGCCATCCACGATCCCAACGCCCCCACAAACACCTGGCGGCTGCAGGGCGCCGTGCAATACGCCTTTCCGCCCAATGAATCCCTGGCCCCTGGAGAACGCATTCTGATCGTCAGTTTCGATCCGTCGCTCTCCGCTCCAGCCGCCGCATTTCGGACCCGCTACGCCCTCGACTCCGGCACACGGCTCTTTGGTCCATACCAGGGCCAGTTGCCAAACGGCAACGCCCGTCTCGAGTTGCTGCAAGCCGATGGCGAGCGCGAATCCGACACCGAGTATGCGGCGAGATTCGTCCTGGCGGATCGGGTCGCCTACCGCGACGCATGGCCCTGGCCCGAGGCGGCCGATGGACTCGCCTTCTCCCTCCAACGACTCGTCGAGACCGAATATGGAAACGATCCGGCCAATTGGACGGCCGCGGCCCCATCGCCCGGCGAGGCGCATGTCGATACCCCGCCACCCGTCATCACCCGCCAACCGCTGAGCCAGACCGGCGCCGCCGGATCTCAGATCACTCTCCGTGTCGAGGCAAGCGGCTCCGGTCCCCTGTCGTTCCAGTGGCGGTTGAATGGCAAGAACCTCGCTGGCCAGGCCGACTCCCTCACTCTGACCAACCTCCTGGCCTCGGACGCTGGCGAGTACCGCGTCGTGGTGTCGAGTGCCGAGGCCGCAGCCGTCAGTCAGCCCGCCACAATCCGCGTGGCGATGCCCCCGGCCCTGCTCGCATCACCCCAATCGATCGAGGTCCTCGCCGGGCAGCCCGTCGAGTTGTCCGTCGTCGCAGTCAGTTCGTCGCCCCTGCGCTACCAGTGGCGGCGCGACGGCGCCCTCCTCGACGGCGCCACAAAGTCCACGCTTTCCTTCGCCTCCGCTGAGGCCCGCGACACGGGAGATTACGAAGTCATTGTTCAGAATGACACGGACACGGCGGTCAGCACGGTCGCCAGTGTGCGCGTCGTCGGCCATCCCGTCATCGTCCGCCAACCGTGGAGCGCCACCGTCATCGAGGGAGGGACCATGACCCTGGGCATCGAGGTCAATCCCCAGGCGTCATTGCCCATCCGTTACCGCTGGATTCGGAGCGGCGTCGCCGTCCTCGAACGCGCACTCGCGTCGCACGCCGACTTCCTGACCTTGACCAATGTCCGGGCCGCCGATGCCGGCACGTATTGGGTGACCGTCAGGAATCCGGGCGCCCTCGCCTCGGGCGTCACCAGCGAAGAGGCGACGGTCCAGGTTGTCATCGCCGCCGACGCCGACCGCGACGGCCTCCCCGACGCTTACGAAATCCGCTCCAACCTGAATCCAAACGACCCGACGGACGCCGCCGCTGACACCGACGGCGATGGCGCATCCAACCGCGACGAATACCTGGCGGGCACCGACCCGCTCGATCCCGACAGCGTGCTTGGAATCTTGAGCATCGACGCAGGCGACGCGGTGTCCCTGAGGTTTCAAGGCGTTGCCAACCGCAGTTACGCCGTGCAGTATCGCGATCGGGTCACGCCCGATCCCTGGCATACCCTCGCCCTGATTCCCGCCGTTTCGGGTCTCTCGACCGCCCAGCGGTTGATCGATTTGCGCGATCCATTCGGCACGCCGCCAGACCAGCGCTTCTACCGCATTGGAACCCCGGGGCTGTCCGAGCCTCGCTAATCGTCGTCGTCCTGCCCGGCAAAAACGAACGCAGCCCGCACAGGCGCGGGCATCGGTCGGTCGGGTCCGCGAATCGAACGCCAGATCACCTCGTTGAGCCGGATGTCATCGGCCGCATCTTCCTTGGTGAAATCCATGCGCCCGGATTCATCGGCGCCCCAGGCCAGCGGCGTGTTGCGCTCCTCGAGATCAACGGTGACCGGCCGATGGCGGTACGGGCGCGGGTCGGCCCTGTCCTGGAATGAACTGTACATCGGCGTCGCGGCGGCGTCGAACTGGGTCATGGGCTGCAATCCCAGGATCAGTTCCATCGTCCGCAAGATGCTGCACGTCGAGTACATGGTCGAGTCGACCGCACCCCGCCGCGCATAGGGGCTGATCGCATACGCCACGGTGCGATGGGCATCGACATGGTCCGGTCCGTTCTGCGCATCGTCTTCGACGACAAAGATGGCGGTGCGGGGCCAGAATTTCGACTGGCTCACCGCCTCGACCACGCGGCCCAGAGCAAGGTCGTTGTCGGCCGCCATGGCTCGAGGCGTGCGTTTCCCGGCCGATGTCCCGTACGTGTGGTCGTTGGGCAAACGCATGATCTGCAGGCGCGGCATGTCGCCCTCGCGCTCGAACCGTTCCAGTTCGCTGATGAAGCGGTCGGCGCGCCCTTGATCCAGGTAGTCCATGTCCCATCCGCGGTATCCGGGGTCGATGTGCCCGACGAGGGCCGGGATGACCGTTCGGGCGGGATCGCTTGGTGTGCGCCCGTTCACGACGAACTCCCCGTACGACCGGTAGCTGATGCCGGCTTCCTTCGCCCGATCCCAGAGGTAGCCGCTCGAAGGCGCGGCGATGCGGAACCCGCCCTCGCTCGGGTAGGAGTACTTGCCGCGCTGGTTGTGGCCGTAGGACATGGGCCAGGTCTTCTCGACGTAATCGGTCGCGTAGGCCCCCATGCTCCATTCATGACCGTCGGCGCTGACCTCGCTCTCGACGTAGAAGTTGTCGAGCAGGACGAATTCCCGGGCAAGCTCATGATGGTTGGGAGTCACGCTCTCCGGAAACAGACACAGGCTGCGATCGCCGTTGCCCTCGGGCAGATCTCCAAGGACCTGGTCGTACGTCCGATTCTCCTTGAGAATGTAGATGCAGTACTTGATCGGACTGGGATCGCCGACCCGGCTCGGGATGGGATGCCCCTGCGCGGGCCGCGCCTTGACCCGGGCATCGGGCTCGAGCGGACTGCACCGATAGGCCTGAGCCGTCCAGTTCTTGAGCCGCTCGACCAGCTTGCCGCGGCTTTCCGGCAGATCGATCAGGCTGAGCGTGCCCCGAAACAGGCCGCCAATGTACTCGCGGACCGTGCGCGGCGGATCGAGTTCGCCCGGCTGGGGGCCATGACGATTGGCGCGCGAGATGATGCCTTTGCCGTTGGCGACCAGCAGCCGGCGTCCGTCGGGCGTGACCCGCACGGATGTGGGATACCAGCCAACGGGAATGAAACCGAGCGATCGGCTCCGACCCGGCTGGCTGACATCGAACACCGCCACGTTGTTGTTGCAGGCGTTGGCCACGAAGAGCAGCGACCCGTCGGGCGTCAGCGCCAGGCTGTTGGGCGTCGAACCGGGAGGCGACTGAGGATACAGCGACGAACTGAGATTCTCGAGAGCCCGCCCCGTCTCCGCATCGAGCACGCTCACGGTGTTCCGATTCGCGTTCGCCACAAACAGCACAGTTCCCGACGGCGCCAAGACCATTTCGTTTGGATGCTCCTGCACCGGCCACAGGGCGCTCACGCGCCGCGTCTTGAGATCGAACACCGCAACGCACGCCTTCGCCCACAAGCTCACGTAAAGCCGCTGCCGCGGCTCGTCCAAAACGCAGCCGTAGGGAAACGGCGAGGCCGGCTGCGTCGGATCGGACTGCGCTTCGTCGCGCTTGGTCGCGGCGGCGATGTCCGGGTCGGCGGGCGGCAATGGCAAATCCAGGCCGGCCGCCAACTGTTCGCCCAAGGCGAAATCCACGATGTGGTTCCCCGTGCCAGCGTCCAGACCCGTCAAACGATGACCCCAAACACTCGCCAGCCAGAGTTGCGAGCCATCCCGACTGACAGCCAGGCCGCCCGGCACGCCCCGATCGGCCACGGGCCGGACGCGCAACGCGCGGTGTTCCCCAAGATACCCGCCCTGAAACCTGAACTCATGAATGACTTCGTCACTCGCGCCGCTGCAGTACAAACGGGCGCCGTCCGACGAGAACCCGAGCCCGTAGAACGCCTCGGTCACACCGACGCGTGTCACGACTTTTCCCTGGCCCAGATCGACAATCGCGATTTCATGATCCCCGTAGCCGCTGTGAAGAACCGCGGCGTGGCTCGATCCGGGGTGCACGGCGATGTTCACCGGAAAATCGCCCAACGTCACCTGCCGCCCGACCGGGCGCAGCGACCACTGGTTGGGCAGCAGCACCGAACCGTCGGCGCGCCGCCCTGGCAAGTCGATCCCGCCCGAAGTGGCTCCATCCTGATCTCCAAGCAGGAGCGGCAAGCACAGTGCGGATGCAAAAAAAACGAGGATTGAGGTTCGAGTCCGCATATTCGTGCCGTCCTTATGCCAGCGCCCGACACCACCGTAAAGCCTCGATGCCATGTTGCCATTGTCTTTTGCCCCCGCCGGGGCCACACTCCGCGCGCCCGTAACCTTTTCGGGACTGGCGGCTCTTCGTAGAGCGACGAGTGCAGGAATCGAAACTGAAACTGAATCTGAATCCGAATCTGAACCTGAATCTGGAACTGATCTATGACCAACGTGACCGAAGTCTCCTCCGCCCAATTCCCGAGCGAAGTCCTCAAGTCCACCGTCCCCGTCATGGTTGATTTCTACGCGCCGTGGTGCGGCCCCTGCAAAATGATCGCGCCTCTCCTGGACACCGTGGCCGGCGAGTTCGCCGGTCGCGTCAAGGTGGTCAAGGTGAACGTCGACGATGCGAACGATCTCGCCAACCAATTCCACATCACCAGCGTCCCCACCCTGATGCTCTTCAAGAACGGCGAAGTCTCCGACACCATGGTCGGCGCCCCCTCGGCCGCCGCCCTTCGAAGCAAGTTCGAAAGCGCAATCGCCGGTTGATGAGCAGGGCGCGCAAAGACGCGAGGCGCAGAGGCCCGCCGCGGAGGCCGTTTGGCAAACTCGGACTGGCCGTGGCGGCCGCCTTCATTCTGCTGTTGGCCGGGCTCGCCTGGCATGGCGCGGCCCGGCGCTCTCCAGGCCCCTCGGGCGGCGCCGATCCAACCCCGTCCATCCCTCAAAGCCCCGCGCCCGGCCAAGGCGCCAACTCGACAGTGTCGGCACCAGACGGGGGCGCCGGGGGAGAGGCAGCCAAGCTCATGACCCGGGGCAATGAGTTGCTTCGCCAAGGCCAATTCGCCGAGGCCGCCAAGGTCTACGAGGAGGCCAGGCGCCTCGCGCCCGACGATGAGGATGTCCACTACAATCTGGGGATCGCATTCGCCCGCATGGGCCGCCAGGAAGAGGCCGTCGCATCCTACCGCCGCGCCCTGGAACTCTTCCCCCAATACGCCGAGGCGCACAACAACCTCGGCATCCTCCTCCATCGGATGGGCAAGCTCGACGAGGCCTTCGAGCATTTCCGCGCCGCGATCAAGGCCGTGCCCGATTACGCCTCCGCCTATAACAACCTCGGCAACGCGCTCCGCCAGCGGGGTCTCGTGGCCGAGGCGACCGACGCATTTCTCAAGGCCTCGCAACTCGACACCAACTACTGGCAGGCCCGCTTCAATCTAGCGAACTCCTACGCCGCTCTCGATCGGCTCGATGACGCCATTGCCGAATACGAAGCCGTCTTGCGGATCGAGAGCGGCGTAGGAGTTCGCTAGATTGAAGC
>DAOOQY010000291.1:0-5846 GCA_035389025.1 Verrucomicrobiota bacterium | reverse complement strand
CGCCCCGGTGGCTGGCCACGCGATTCCACTGTTCGGCGGCGGCCAGGCGTTTCAGCTCGGCTGCCAGGTTGGAGGGATTCGCGAGCAGCTTGAATTCGGCGCGGAGATCGGCGGCGTTTCTGGCGAACTGGGAAACGCGGGCGTCGAAGGAATCCCCGACGGCGGGCAGGACACGGCGCTGGTCGGCGCTGGTGGGCAGGGCATCCCGGCGGGGGGCCCGGCCATCATGAGAACCCGGAACGGGAGCGGGGACTGTCAGGGCCTCCCGGATGCGGGCGAGAATCTGTTCGCGTTCGTTCATGGCATTGTGGGCGGGCGGCTGGCGGCGGTCATTTCCGGTTCTCTCTCCACCATTCCTTAAAGCTCTGTTTCGCAATGCGCGGCACGTCGCGCGTCCGGGTCCAGCAATACGCCGGATCGATCCGTGTCCCCTTGATGAGGCCATGGAACCGCTGTCCGAAGCGTCCCCCTTTGGTCACCAGCATCCAGGGGATGCGGCCATTGGCGACGGGGGCGAAGAGCTTGAAGGCGATTTTCTGCCACCAGCTTGGTTTGCGGCGCGAGGCGTTGCGGCGATTTTGGAGGAGGTGGTGGGCCAAGTCGATCTTGACCGGGCAGGCTTCGGTGCAAGCTCCGCAGAGTGAGGAGGAGTAGGAGAGGTGTTTCCAGTCCTGGAGGCCGCGCAGGTTGGGCGTGATGACGCCGCCGATTGGGCCGGGGTAGGTGGTGGCGTAGGTGTGGCCGCCGATGTGGCGGTAGATTGGGCAGACGTTGAGGCAGGATCCGCAGCGGATGCAGTGGAGCGCGTCTCTCTGTTCGGCATTGGCGAGGAGGGCGGTGCGGTTGTTGTCGAGCAACACCACATGGAACTCGTCGGGGCCGTCGGTTTCGCCGGGCTGGCGCGGGCCGCCGTAGAGGGTGTTGTAGCCGCTGATGAGCTGGCCGGCGCCCACCGTCGCGAGCATCGGCAGCAAGAGGGCCAGGTCGTCGAGCCGTGGCACGATCTTCTCGATGCCGAGCAGCGTGATCATGGTCTTGGGCAGCGCGGCGGTGAGGCGCGCGTTCCCCTCGTTTTCCGTGACCGAGATCATGCCCGTCTCTGCAACGGCGAAATTGGCGCCGGTGATGCCGATATCGGCCTGGACGTACTTCTGCCGCAGGACGCGGCGGGCGACCAGGGTGAGGGCTTCCGGGTTGTCGGAGGGCGCGTCGTGGAGCTTGTCCTTGAAGGTGCGCTGGATTTCGCCGCGGGTGAGGTGCATCGCCGGGAAGACGATGTGGTAGGGCGGTTCGTCGCGGAGCTGGACGATGAACTCGCCCAGATCGGACTCGACCACTTCGAATCCGGCGTGTTCGAGGGCGGGGTTGAGGTGAATCTCCTCCGCGGTCATGGCCTTGGACTTGACGATCGAGCGCGCGGCCTTGCTTCGGGCGATGCCGACGATGATGTCGCATGCCTGGCGTGCGGTTGTGGCCCAGTGCACCTTCGTTCCCCGCGCTTCGAGTCCACGGACGAACTGTTCGAGGTGCCGGTCGAGGCGGTTGATGGCCTCCCACTTGATTTCGGCGGCGAGCTGGCGCGCTCCGTTGTAGTCCTGGAAGAGCGCCTTCTTCTCGTCGCGTTTGATTTCGTAATTGCCGAGAGCGGTCTGGATGAGTGACCGGTGGCGCAGGTCGGCCGTCAGCCGGACGGCGTCCCGTTTGAATTGGGAGGCGGAGGCGCTCATGCGGGTGCGAGAATCTCGGCGAGGTGGATGGTTTTGAGCGGCTGGCGGCGGCGATCGATGAGCCCCTGGATGTGCATCAGGCAACTCGAATCGCTCGATACGACATATTCGGCCCCGGTCTCGAGGGCGAGTTCGCACTTCACCTCGCCCATGGCCGTCGAGATCATCGGGAACTTGGCCGAGAAGGTGCCGCCGAAGCCGCAGCAGACCGTCTGTTTCATCTCGACCAGTTCGAGTCCCTGCACTCGGGCCAGCAGTTGGCGCGGTGCGGCGTGGATGTGCATTTCGCGGAGGCTGTGGCAGCCGTCGTGGTAGGTGACCTTGTGGGGGAACCGGGCTCCGAGGTCGGTCACGCCCAGCTTGTCCACGAGGAACTGGGAGAACTCGAAGCACTTGGCCGAGACCTGCCTGGCCAGCCCTTCCTGGGGCGTGCCGGCGAACAGGTCCGGGTAGAACACCTTGATCATCGCGCCGCACGAGCCGCTGGCGATCACCACGACCTCGGCGTCCTTCAGTTGTTCGAGCACCTTCACGGCCGTGGCGCGGCTTTCGTCCCAGTAGCCGGTGTTGAACGCCGGTTGGCCGCAGCAGGCGGGACTCTCGGGGCACTCGACGCGGTGCCCGAGTTTTTCGAGTATGCGCACCATCGCGATTCCGACCTGCGGGTAGATCAGATCGATGAAGCACGGAATGTACAGCGTGATGGTCATGGGCCGGCGTTTGGTTGTCTCGGTTGTTTCATTCGAATCGGTCTGAAGGCGCTTCAGCCCGCACAGGAGTCCTCTTGCGAAGTCTGAGTGCCCTGTGCAGCATCGGGGTTTCAAATATCCGGGCTAGAATCCTCGACCGGTGAAACACGTTGCAGACAAGTCAAGTTTCTGTGCTGCGTTCAAGGGGTCAAGGATTCTACTGAGCGAGGCGCGCCTTGCTGGGGATTCAGTTTGGGCGGACGGGGGCTGAAGGTCTTGAGCGTGAACCCGTCCTTCGAGATTTGGCCGGCGTAGACGGTCATGTGGAAGTACCTGGCGATCTTCTCGAAGGGCGGGAGCAGCGAGAAATCGAACCACTCCTTCAACGCCTTGTCGGGCTCGCCGGACTTTGGCCCGACCGGGCTCATGGCCAGGGCTTGCGATATCAGGTCGCCGTTGTTGCGCAGGATTTCGGTCAGAATCCGGAGGCTCTCGACGTCGTCCTGATAGCCGAAGAGGCCTGTGGCCATGCCGCCCACTTTCCCGCCCGCTTCGCTCAGGCCTGGCAGCGCGGCGAGCGGTTTGGGCTTGGTCTCTCCGCTGCGCAGGTATTCCTCGACCAGCGCCGCGTCGGTCGAGACGGCGAGGTAGCCTCCGCTGGCGGTCATGTGCACGCTCTCTTCGGCCGCCGCGCCCCCCTCCTCGGTCGGCAGGGTGGGCATTGGGAGCGAATGAATCTTGCGGCCGAGGAACTCGCGCTCTTTGAAGCTCGCATTGCTCAACGGCGCTGCGAGCATGGACAGGACCGACTTGAGGCCTTCGAGGAGTTGATCGGGATTGGGCGAGGAGATCAGGGTTACCGAGGGCGGGCTGATGAGGTCGTCGAGCGCCGTTCCTCGGGGCGCCTTCTGGTAGGAGACGAAATCGTCGCCGAGGTTCGCGACGAGATTTTTCCTGAGGTCAAAGGCGGGCGACTGCTCCTTGATCATGGCCTCGACCTGCATGACAACCAGACCGAGCATGCCTGGCGCGATCTCGTTGGCGATGGCTTCCACTGACGCCCAGATGCGTTGGCCGTCCGCGCGCCAGCGGCTGAAATTGACGGCTTCAGCCGGGACGAAGGCTGGCGGCGAAGCGTCTTTGGGCGCGGTGTTCAGGATCGCGAAGAGGCCTTTGCGGGTCTCTTCGGGGGCGCCGAGATAGAAATCGAAGAACTCGCCTTCGGCGTTTTGGCGCGCATTGAAAGCCAGTGTTCTGAGGCTGCTCAGCCCGAGCGCCCCGAGCATCTTGTCGAGGCCGAACGCCATCATCGCGGCCGGATCCCCGTCGGGTGTTCCCTCGCCCGCCGGGAACAAGCGTGCCAGAGTCTCGGCGATGGGTGCGAAGTGAATCCAGCCGTACGACAAGCCGTCTCGCAACACCCCGCGCGCGTCGGCCTCGAACGCCGGCAGGTCCGCCAGGGCGCCTCCGCCTGCGCCGGCCGTGCGCGCCAGGACCTGTTCGAGAACCTTGGTGCTCGTCCCCACAAGAAGCGCGGACTCCGCCTGTCCCACGCTTAACTCGATCGTCGATCGGGCTTGTCCCGAGGGCGGCGATGCGGCGGGGGGCGATCCGTTGTTCTGGGTGTTTGCGCTCGTGGGCCCGGCGGCGGCGCCGCTGATCGTGCCGAGGCCCTCTTCGAGTTGCGCCCGGTCGAGAATGACGGTCGTGAACTCGACGCCGCGAATGGTGTCGGTGCGCGTCTTCCGTCCGGAGTCGGTCAGCTTGCGCTTGACGTCAGCGAGGTTCTTTCTGAGGAGATCGGCCTTGTCCCGGGCGTCCAGCATCAGCAGGAATGCTGGCAGAGGTTCGCCCGCGCCGGTCCAGCCGTTGCGGGTGAGAGCGAGGGTGAACTGCCCCTGGAGCAGGTCGGCGTAGTCCGTCAACTTGGCGCCGAGATCGCGTTCGATTGGGGCGACGACATCGTTGGTGAGCTTGGCGAGGAACTTGTCGCAAAAGGGGCGCATCGCCGCGTCCTTCCAGAGCAACGCAAAGGGGGCCTGCTGCCGGGCCGCCGTCACTTTCGACCAATCCGGCGCGCAGAGCACGGCGAGGGTGTCGTTCGGCAGGAGGCGTTCGGCGGGCGGGATGTCCGCCCGCGCCGCGCAGAGGGCGAGAGGCAGGGTGAAGGCGAGGAGCGAATTCAGAACGGTTGTTTTCATGTGTTCCTGACGGGGGTCTGGGGCTGTGGAGCCGGTGTCCGGCGGAGGTGGCATCAGAGCGCGGGCTGCCCGATCGCCTTCCCCAGCCGCCGCGGCGGTTCGAGGTAGCGATAGGCGTTGCTGGGGTTGTCGTTGTCGTAGGCGAACGCGTCGCGGTTTTCGAGAAAGTGGCGGACGCGCTCGACCGGGATGGCAAAGCCGAGTCCTTCGCCGAAGCTGATCTTCATATTGGTCACGCCGATGACTTCGCCGCGCAGGTTGAAGAGCGGACCGCCGCTGTTGCCCGGGTTGATCTGGGCGCTGGTTTGAAGCAGGAGTTCCCCCTGCAACTGCCGGGTCTTGGTGCTCAAGATTCCTTCGGTGACGGTACGTTCCAGTCCGTGCGGGCTGCCAATGGCAAAGACACGCTCCCCCACGGCGACGGTCTGGGCGTTCCCGAGCACGACCGACATAAACCTGGGCGCCCCCGCATCCTCGATCTTCAACAACGCCAGGTCCTGAAACTTGTTCATGGCGACGATCTTGACCTGCTTGTACGTCTTACGTTCGAGTTCGCCGTTTCTCTGATGATACACCTCGACTGAGATTTGCGTCTCGCCCTCGATCACATGGAAATTCGTGATGAGATAGCCTTCGTCATTGATGAGAAAACCCGATCCCAGTCCGCTCGGCGCGCGCACCTGCACCACCGCCTCGCCCAGTTCCTTCACCAACTCGCGCACCGACCGGTCCTGCCCCGCCCCGCTCGATGCCGCAAACAGCCCGCCGAGTCCGGCGGCGCCGCCCGGTCCGGGCGCCGGCGCGACCGTGGCGTTCCCAGCGGCCGGGGCGGGGGCGCCGCTCCCCGCCGCCTCCAGGCTGGCCGCGGATTCACGACCCGGCTCGGAAGGGGCATTTCCCGCGCCGGTCCGAGTGATTGTCTCCACGCGTTCGCGCGGCACGATGAGCACCGTGTAGCCGACGTCGACCACAAGCTGGTCGGGCTTCTCCGCCAGAATTGTTCCGGTGATTGCCGCCTGGTCCTTGAGCTGGATCACATCGGCCATCAACGCCCAGGCCAGCCCGAACGCCGCGGCGCCGCAGTACATTGAGCGTCTCAGCATGGAGAAGACCATACAAGCCGGAGCGCCTCTCGGCAAGCACTACCGCAGAGCGCGCCGGGGAGGTCGGGAAGCGGCGGTGCATCTGTAGGTTGTCAGTGGGGATGGAGTCTGCGCCGCGTGGGGCCT
>DAOOQY010000290.1:0-5861 GCA_035389025.1 Verrucomicrobiota bacterium | reverse complement strand
CGTCGGTGCACATGGCGGTCAGACTTCGCAAGAGGACCGCTATGCGGGTTAGAAAAGCCTGTCCGCCATTTGACGCGCCATTTGACGCCCACCTGGCGTCTGGTAAGGTCCCCCGCCATGAAAGCCAAAGGCACCAAGGGCGTGGCCCGCTTCAGCATTTCACTGCCGGGCGAGTTGGCCGAGCAGTTGGACCGCATGACTCGCGAGAAGGGCTACGACAACCGATCGCTGGCCATCGGGGACATGATTCGCGCGCACCTGGTCGAGCATCGACAGCGACTCGGCGACGAGGAAATCGCCGGCACCATCACCCTCCTCTACGATCATCACCAGCAACACGTCCAGACCGCCCTCACCGACATCCAGCACGACCACCACACGGTCATCATCGCCACCCTGCACGTCCACCTGGACCACCACAACTGCATGGAAGTGCTCGCCGTCCGAGGCAAGGCGGCCCCGATCAAGCGGATTGCCGACGAACTGATCGCCGCCAAGGGCGTGAAACACGGGAAGCTGACCGTCACCAGCACCGGCAAAGACCTGCCGGGTTAGCGGGCCAGTTCGCTGAAGCTGTCGGTCTGGCGCTGCCAAATCTCTTCGAGTTCCCGCACCTTGTCCGGCCTCTGCGCAGCCAGGTCGTGCTGCTCCGCGCGGTCGGTCGTCAGATCGTAGAGTTCCCAACGCTCGCCTGCGGACGCAACCAGCTTCCAGTCGCCCGCGCGAACGGCCCGGTTGCCCTCGTGCAGCCACCAAAGACTCTCGCGCGGAATCCGGACATCTTCGACAAAGGCCGGCGCCAGGCTCATGCCCGGCGCCTTGGGAATCGGCTGGCCATCCCATGCCCGCGGTTTCTCGACGCCCGCAACCGACAGCACGGTGGGGACGATGTCGATCACATGCGCCGGGGTGTGGCGCAAGGCGTTGCGGGCGGTGATGCCCTTGGGCCAGTGGGCGATGAGCGGGGTGCTGATGCCTCCCTCGTGCACCCAGGTCTTGTGGCGGCGGTGCGGCGTGTTGCACGCGCTCGAAAAACCGGGGCCGAGGCAAAGGTAGGTGGCCGCACTGCCCGGGGCGGCCTGGGGATCATGACCGCCATCACGGACCATGATCTCCGCGCTGGCCCCGTTGTCGGACGCAAAGAGGATCAGCGTGTTGTCATAGGCCCCCATCGCCTTGAGTTGTCCAATAATCCGCCCGATCTCGCGGTCCATACGATCCACCATCGCGGCGTGGATGGCCATCTTCGTGGCCTGGAAGCGCCGCTGTTTGCCGGTCAACTCGCTCCAGGGCACGGGACGATTCACCTCGCCGTCCCCCAGTCTTTCGAGAGCCTCGGGGAAATGATAAGGGGGGCCGACGGCAGGTTCCAGGGGCGAAAGCGTGGTCCTGACCAGGCCCATTTCCTTCTGGCGCGCAAACCGGTCGGCCCGCATGGCCTCCCAGCCCGCGAGGTAGCGGTCGCGGTACCTCGCGATATCCTCCGGCAGTGCGTGCAACGGAAAGTGGGGCGCGATGAAGGCAATGTAGCTGAAGAAGGGCTTGCCGGCGTGATGCGCCGCGTGGTCCTTCAGACAGTCGATGGCGTGATCCGCCGTGGCGACCGTCGCATAGTAGCCCTGTTCATTCGCCGGCGACTTCAGGGGCGCGTCGTCGATCCGGTTGTTGGCCGCGGTGAAGTAGTTGCCCTGGTTCCGCATGTCCAGCGAACGGTCGAAGCCGCCCGCAAGCACCCCGCCGTCCACGTGCCACTTGCCGCTGTGATAACTCCGATAGCCCGCGGGTTTGAGGAAGTCCGGCAGCAGCCGCGCCCAGGGCGGACGCACCCCGCCCCCGCCGCCCCCGAGACCGGGGAGCGCGTCGCGTCGGATTTGCTGGGCGTAATAGCCGGTGAGCAGCGCCCCGCGCGTTGGCCAGCAGCGGGCCGTGTTGTAGAATTGGGTGAACCGCAGCCCCTGCTCCGCCAGCATGTCCAGATGCGGCGTCTGGATTTCGCCTCCGTAGCAGCCGAGATCGGAGAACCCCAGGTCGTCGGCGAGGATGATCACGACGTTGGGTCGCGCGCCCAGGCACTGGACGCAAAGCGCGGCCATTGAAAGAAAGGCCGGCACGCGGGCGAGCAACGCGCTGGCGTTGTTCATAATGCAGTACCTTGGCCGATTCACCGCTCGCGGGCAAGCGCCTCGTCGTGGACGGCGATAACCGCGGTTATCTGAAAACTGTGTGCGACTATGTGCACCTGAACCCGGTGCGGGCGAGGTTGCTTCAACCCGAGCAGGCGTTGCGCGAATATCGGTGGAGCAGTTGGCCGGAGTACATGAAGCGCCCGAGGCGCCGTTGGCCCGTCACATCTCTTCCCTCGCCTCGGATGTGTGTGGGCGATCAACGCCCGGACTGGAGACGCTGGCTTGAGCGTCGGTCTCCGAGGCGCCCACAAGACCCTGCAGAATGTTCTGGTCATTGGCGAGAACGAGTGCCTTCCTACCCTGGTCGAGAAGCGAGCGGTCCACGCGAGGGATGCCGGCACCAAGAAAAAGGGGACCGGACGCATGTCCGGTCCCCTGTGCACCGAATCTGGAATGTCTTCTACTTCCTCAGGCGATAGAACTTGGCGGGCGCAGCGGAGAGAACCGGCCGATAAGGCGAGGTCGCTCCGGCGACGGCTGTCCAGGTCTTGAGGTTCGTGGACTCCTCGAGCGCGGCCGCTGCGTCGGTCCAGGTGATTTCGACATTGGCGCCGCTCATGGCGACCTTGAGCGTGATGGGGCCAGTCGCTTTGTCAGGCGCAACGCCCGTGTAATAGCACGGGAAGCCGCCGTTATCTGTGTCGTTGAGCAACACGCGGGTGCCATCGGCTTTGACGGACGCAAGTTCGAGGTGCGCATCGCCGCCGCCTTCCTGCCAGATGACCCGGAGCGGGTAGACGCCCGCGTCCTGAACGTAGAACCTGAACGTGACGTTGGCGGTGGTGCCGTCAACCTGGTACAGCAGCACACCGTCGGCCGGCTTGTTGATGTAGCCGGCTTGGGCGCGGAAGCTATCGTCGCTGGCCACCACGAAGGTGACCGCCCCGGCCGGCAGTTGGACGAACGTGATCACCTCGGCGTCGATGCCGTCCGTCGAGCCGGTCGTGCCGGGAATGCCGCACATTTGCTGATCGTTTCCGAAGTTGCCCAGCGCCGTGCCCTCCGTCTGGCTGAGGTTGATGAAGGCCGTCATTTCGGCGGGGAGAATGAACTGGTACAATCCTCCCACCAGGGCGCCGAAGTCCGACGACCATGCGGCCATGTAGGGATCGGCCCGGTTTTCGAGCAGAGTGCCCGCCGTGTCCGTCAACTGACCTGCCAGGGCCAATTCGCAGGAGGCGAGGCTGTTGGGCAGGTACGTTTCGTTCTGGAACACGCTCCACTTGAAGCCGCGCTTCGAGGTATCCACCGACACCGCCTGGTGGGCCTTGGTCAGCGTGGCATACGTGACCACCGTGAATTGCCAGGTCTCGGTTCTGGACGCCCCGCCCGAGGTGAAGGCAATGCTGACGGTGTGTTGCGAGCCCGAAGGCCAGTACGCGGCGGGCTGGTAGTTGACCGTCGTGAGGTCGCCGACCTTGCTCGGCGTGACGCTCGCTGTGGCGCCATCGACGGTCAGTTTCACCGACCCGGCGTCGACGATGTTCTGGCCGTCCTTGAGTTGGACGACGACGGGCACGTCGAAGGCGACGCCTGTTGCGCCTGGAGCGGGTGAGACCATGGCGATCGTGGCCGGTCCCTTGCCACTCGTGATGGCGCGGTAGCAGGTCAAACCGCCGTTGGCGGTGTCGTTGAGCAGCACCTTGGTGCCGTCGGCCTTGATGCTCGACCACTCGATGTAGGCGTCGCCTCCACCCTCCTCCCAGACAGTCCGGAAGGCATAGACGCCTGCATCCTGCACGAAGAAGTCGAAGTTGATATTGGCCACCGCGCCGGCGGAATCGGCGGCCGTCATTCCCTCGAAGGCGTCGTAGATGTTGCCCGCCTTCGTGAAGAAGCCGTCGTCACTGCGCACGTTGAACGTATGCTTGCCAGCGGGCAGATCGATGTAGGTGATGACTTCGCCCGCGATGCCGTCGGTGCCTGCCGCATCCAGCCCCGGAATGCCGGGCATGACATCGTCGGGTGTGAAATCGCCGAAGGCGCCCCCGCCGCTCGGGCACATGTTGACGAGGCTGTCGATCTCGAACCGAGTCGCCATCCGGTTATTGGCGCCGGCCGTGCCGGCGGCGATGGCGACGCCCTGTGCGCTCGGATCGGCGTAGTTCTGGCCAAGCGCCCCTCCCAGTTGCTGGAGCGGGCGGGTGCTGTCATTGGCTTGGAAGGCGCTGTTCTGGTGCACGTTCCAAATGAAGCCGCGCTTCGAGGTGTCCGGCGTGACAGCCTGGGCGGCTGTCAGGAGGGCGTAGGTCGGCGTCGTGAACGTGGCTGAGTCCATCACGACGTTGCCCCTCGTGTCCTTGGCCTCGATAATGTAGGTGTGTTCGGAATTCGGCGGGAAGTAAGTGGGGCGCGTGTAGGCGAAATCCGTCGCGCCCGCCTTGGGCGTCACCACCAGCGTGACCGATTCACCGTCGATGTAGAGCTTCGTGTTGGCCGGATCACAGATCGAGTCGGCCAGGTCGTTCACCCGGAAGGTGAAGCCCGTGACGGTCGGGTTGACGGCGGACAGGTAAATGAGGTCAGCCGCGGTTCCTCCCACACCGAGCGTGACGAGTGCGGTTTCATTGGGGCTCTTGCCGAAGACGATCGAGTGGGCGCCCAGTCCGCCCCAGCCTTTCTGGCCCTGCTGGCCCTCGCCGTCATCGCCGTCGTTGATGGCCATGCCCAGACCGAATTGAGTTCCATAGGCAAGGCTGGTCAGACCCAAGGCAGCCTTGGGCAGCTTGATTTCGTAGGTTGTCTTCTTTGTCGTGGTGTTGCGGGCCACGACCGCCTCCGTGCCGCCCGGTCCGGCTTCATGGTGCACATAAACCTCACCGATGGACTCATCAGTGCCGCTGACCGCGTAGTTGTACAACGCCACCTGCGTCGCCTGAGCGGCATCGGCAATCATGAGCTGGACCGAATCGCCGTTCCAAGCCGAGTCGACTCCCGTGGCCGAGTTCTGATGGTAATCGTCCGTCACGACAAACCCGAAGAAGACGTTGTCGGCGTCATAGGCAATCTGGACCGCGGAGGTCTGGTCGTCAGGTCCCGTCCAGGTGCCGCCGGAGTACTCCTCGAACAACACGAGGTCGGCGCCCACGCCCGCGGTGCCCTTGCCCGCCGCCTGACCCTCGAACCCGGTCTTGACATAGAATTTCGGGTCGGCCAGCACTGGCACTCCGCTCCACTCCGAGAGGTTGCCGTCCAGGACGATCGGTTTGGGCGCCGGGTTGGCGGTGTAGATTTCCTTGCCCGGCTCGATGTCATTCTTCCTGGCCAACGTGATCAGCGCCGTTTCATTGGGGCTCTTGCCGAAGACGATCGAGTGGGCGCCCAGTCCGCCCCACCCTTTCTGGCCTTGCTGGCCCTCGCCGTCATCGCCGTCGTTAATGCACATTCCCAAGCCGAATCTTGTCCCGCCGGTGAGCGAGGTCAGGCCGAGGGCCTCCTTGGGCAGTTTGATTTCGTATGTCGTTTTCTTCGTCGCGGTGTTGCGCGCCACGACCGCCTCGGTGCCGCCCGGTCCGGCCTCATGGTGAACATAGACCTCACCGAGCGACTCATCGGTCCCACTGAGCGCGTAGTTGTAGAGTGCGACTTGTGTGTCTCGGGCGGCGTTGGCGATCATGAGTTGGACCGAATCGCCGTTCCAAGCCGAGTCGACTCCCGTGGCCGAGTTCTGATGGT
>DAOOQY010000289.1:0-5889 GCA_035389025.1 Verrucomicrobiota bacterium | reverse complement strand
GATTTCGTGCATGTGGACGCCGCGCGGAACATCGTGTTCGACGCCCGCACGAAGAGCCGGACTGTGATTGCCGTGGTGGGGCTGCGGGACTCGATTCTCGTGCTGACGGACGACGCCACACTGGTGGTGCACAAGAGCCAGGCCCAGAAGGTCCGGGAATTGGTCGCCCGCCTGGCCGCGGACGAGAAGCGCCGCGCTCTGATCTAACCCGCATCTTTCACACCCTATCGGTGCCCAGGGCGGTCAGACTTCGCAAGAGGACTGATCGCCCGGTTAGGGTTCTTCGCGAAGCGTGTGCCACTCTCTGTCCATTTCTTCTTCTCTTGAAAGAAGAGACCTTGGCTGCGGCTTCGCTGCGCTGCGAAACAGCCGGGCTCAGCCGGTGTGTCCGGACCGGTTGGTTTGCGCCTTGGCGAAGGGGGCGTTGCCTGGGCACGCGCGGGGGGCGCGGGGAGGTGATTCCGTGGGGTCACAGGGGGCTTCCGCGCAAACAAGTGTTGTCAAACCGGACCTGATCTTATAGGAGAATGGATAGATTGAGACTCTGATGCGCAAAGCCAAGCATCCAACATCGTCGCGCCCGGCGCAGACAAGCAGATACGACGCCCAATGTTCGGTCCTGAAAGACGCCTACGGAGCATTTGCGGATTTGAGGCGGGAGTTGGCGGACTCGAAAGCCGCCGTGGCTGAGCGCACCGACCTGCTCGATCTGTTCGCCAACTGCGCCGACTCGCAGCGGGCCTGGCTTCTGCTCGAGGATTACTTCGAGAAACTCTCGCTGGCGCGGCGCGATTTTGCCGGCAACAACTGGTGGCCCCGCCTGCTGGGGGCCCGCGGCAAGGCCCGGCTCGAACAGACCGCGCTTCTCTTCCTCCGGGCGGGGCGTCCGCTCCCGACGGAACTGACGAGCTACGCCAATTTCGGGCGCCTGGCCGAGATCGAGGAGGAAGAGAGGGAACGCCGGGAAATCGAGGACCTCGAGAACTGGATGCTGCCGTCGGTGCCTCTTCATCTCGACGCTCCGCGGGCGCGGCTGCGTGTGCTGGCCAAACCCGTCCCGCATCCGGGTCACGCGGGCTTGCATGACCTCGAGTGCGGTTTCCTCTTGTTCCGTCCCCGCAGCGGCGAGAAGCCACGAACGCTCACCGAGTTGATCGAGTTGGCCGGGCGCGCCGTGCATGAACAGGAGTTGTTCGCTCCACACGACTGGGATTTCATTGCGTGGCTGGCCGAGACGTACCGGCAGGGCGGGCGGGATGGGGAGCCGGTGCGGCTGAACGGGGTCGAGTTGCTGCAGTGGCTGGCGAACTGGGGCAACCCCCCGTGGATCGAGTGGGCTGGAAAGCCGGAGAATGTCAGTTTCAATGGGCAACTGGCGGAACTGACTCCGCACCTGGCCAACGGGGAGTCTGACTCCGCCCTTCACCAGCGGTTGCGCCTGCCGACGGGGGAAGTGTTGCCTCTGGACAAGGCCTGCTTTTTTGCGGGCCGGCCCGCACTGGTGGCTTTTCACCAGACCATTTACCTGCTTCGCAACCCCCCGCCGCCCTCCGTGCTGTGCGCCCTGCTCGCTCGGCCCGGGGTATCGGTCAGGAAACTGAGTCATCGCCTGATCACCCACCTGCGGAAGACGGCGACCGGTTCGGGCGCGGCCTGGGAGACGCTCTGCGTGGCCCACCGGGCCAGGCCCCAGTTCCTGTTCGATCTCTCGGAAGACACGATCCGGCTGCGGCTGGTGGCCGTGAGCGAGCGGGACAAGAGCCGATGGCAATGGAACGGCCACGAATGGCAGCGGACGGACCCGCCGGCCAGCCTGACCGGGAAGCCCGAGATGCTTGATGATCCCCGGCTCGAAGCAGCCACCGCGTGGCTGCGCAGGCAGGATTGGTTCACTCCGGAGCCCGGGTTGTGGATCGGAGACGCAAACGACAATTTCTTCGCGACGCTTGCGCAGGCCTGGCCCGACCGCCCCGCGGAGGCCGACTATCTGGGCAATGCCTCCTTTCAGCGCCTGTTCCTGGCGCCCCGGCAATTGCGTCCGAGGATCGTCGTGCAGGGGAGCGGCATTGACTGGTTTGCCGTTTCGGCGGCGTGGGAGCAGGAAGGCCTGCGGCTTTCGGCGGCGGATCTGGAGCGGCTCGCCACGGCCGCAAGCCGGTTCGTGAAGCTGCCCGACAGCGGCTGGGTCGAGTTGGACCTTTCGGCGGTGCAGAAGGCCCATGAAGCGATGGCGGATATCGGCATCGACGGGTTGTCCGCGCTCCCGCAGAAGGTCGACCTGGTGCAGGTGACCCACATGGACGAGGAGGGCCTGCAGCGTTTCGGCGACCAGCCGGAAGCCAAGGCGCTTCGGGGGAAACTGGCCAACTTCAAGGGAATTCCCCAAGTCCCGCTTCCCGGCTCGGTGGTCGCGGAGATGCGTCCCTATCAGAAGGACGGCTTCGATTTTCTCTGTCACCTCGGGCGGATCAAGCTGGGCGGGGTGCTTGCCGACGACATGGGGCTGGGCAAGACGCTCCAGACCCTGGCGTGGCTGGCCTGGCTTCGGGACCAGAGCCGCAAGCCGAAACCCGCGCTGGTGATCTGCCCGGCTTCGGTCCTGCACAACTGGCGGCGCGAGGCGGAGAAGTTCACCCCGGGCCTGAAGGTGTTGGTGCTGGAAAGCGGTCCGGCCCGGCACAACCTGCGCAAGCAGATTCCGCAGCACGATCTGATTGTAACCAACTACGCGCTGTTGAGGCGCGACCTCGAAGCGCTGATGAAATTCGAGTTCCGCGTGGTTGTTCTCGACGAAGCGCAGTTCATCAAGAATCCCGGCGCCCAAATCACGCTTTCGGTCAAGCAACTGCGCGCCGAGCACCGGCTAGCCCTCACCGGGACGCCACTCGAGAACCGGCTGCTCGACCTCTGGAGCATCGTTGACTTCGTCCAGCCCAACTACCTGGGCACACAATCCCAGTTCCACGAGACCTACGAGCCGACGGGTCCGGACGCCGAATTCACGCAGCGGCTGGCGCGGCGCAAACTGTCGTCGAAGCTGCGTCCGCTGCTCCTGCGCCGGCTCAAGAAGCAAGTGGCCAAGGACCTTCCGGACCGCATCGAGGAGCGCCGCGATTGCGAGTTGGGCGATTCGCAGCGCAAGCTGTATCTGGCGGAGTTGCGCCGCAGCCGGGAGCAGGTGATGCAGACGATTCAGGAGAAGGGGCTCGCGCGCAGCAAGATGCACGTATTGGCCGCCCTGACCCGCTTGCGGCAGATTTGCTGCCATCCCGCCCTGGTCGGCAGCGATTCGCCCTCGGGCAAGACCGAGACCCTATTCGAGCTGATGGAGCCGTTGCTCGAAGAAGGCCAGAAGGTCCTGGTGTTCAGTCAATTTGTCCAGATGCTCCAACTGATCGAGGCCGAGTGCAAACAACGCCAGATGCCCACCTACGTCCTGACCGGCGAGACGAAGAACCGCATGGACATCGTGGCCGCGTTCCAGGCCGACGCCAAGCCGTCGATCTTCCTCCTGAGTCTGCGCGCGGCCGGGACAGGTCTGAACCTGACGACTGCCAGTTATGTTGTTTTGTACGATCCGTGGTGGAACCCGGCCGTCGAGGCCCAGGCAATCGATCGGTCGCATCGCATCGGCCAAACGCAGACCGTCAATGCCTATCGCCTGATCGCCCCCGGCACGGTCGAGGAGAAGATTTGGGAGTTGCAGCAGCGCAAGGCCCAGACGATCGCCGATGTCCTGGGCGAAGAGGGATTCGCCCGCAGTCTGACCCAGACTGACCTCGAGTATCTGTTCGCGGAAGACTAGACATCCATCGCCATGACAAGCAGGGAGCGTTTGCAGGCTGCGATCGAGCATCGCCAGCCCGACCGGGTGCCGGTCGATTTCGGCTCGACGGCCGTGACCGGGATGCACGTCTCGATTGTGCACCGGTTGCGCCAGCGTCTCTTGGGCGAGCCCGGCTACCGCGTCAAGGTCATCGAGCCGTACCAGATGCTCGGGGAGATCGACGATGGGCTTCGGGAGGCCCTGGGGATCGACGTTGTGGGCGTGCCGGGGCGCAAGTAGATTCTCGGCACCCAGGCCAAGGACTGGAAACCGTTCACCCTGTTCGACGGCACGCCGTGCGAGGTCTCGGGCGATTTCAATGTCAAGCCCGCCCCGGACGGCGGCTGGCACATCTATCCGGAAGGCGACACGAGCGCGCCCCCCTGCGGCCACATGCCCGAGGGCGGGCATTTCTTCGACACCATTGTGCGGCAGGACCCCATCGATGAAGACCGGCTCGACCCGGCCGACAACTGCGAGGAGTTCGCGCCGCTGGGGGCGGACGATCTCGCGTACTACCGGGACAGGTCGCGGTGGTGCGGCGAGCGGGGCGGCTTGGGGGCGATCCTGAGCGTTCCCGGCACGGCATTCGGCGACATTGCGCTCGTGCCGGCGCCCTTCCTCAAGCACCCGCGCGGCATCCGGGACGTCGCGGAGTGGTACATCTCGACCAAGACCCGCCGGGCTTACGTGGCGCAGGTGTTCGAGCGGCAATGCGAAGTGGCCTTGGCGAATCTGGCCACGCTGATGGGCCTCTTGGGCGACCGCATCCAGGTGGCATTCATCACCGGAACGGATTTCGGCACGCAGCGCGGTCTGTTCATCTCGGTCGAGGCGTACCGGGACCTGTTCCAGCCGTTTCACCGGCAAGTCAACGATTTCATCCATCGCCGCTCGGCCTGGAAGACCTTCATCCACTCCTGCGGCTCCGTCTATCAGTTGATCCCGGAATTCATCGATGCGGGCTTCGATGTCCTCAATCCGGTGCAATGCTCCGCGGCGGAGATGGGGGCGGAGAGGCTGAAGCGGGAGTTTGGACGCGACCTTGTCTTCTGGGGCGGCGGTGTGGACACGCAGAAGACACTGGCGTTCGGCACCCCGCAGGACGTTTACCGCGAGGTGCGCGAGCGGGTTGATCTGTTCAACCGGGACGGCGGTTTCGTGTTCAATGCCGTCCATAACATCCAGGCCAACACGCCGGTCGACAACGTGATGGCCCTGTTCAACGCCCTGCGCGACGCAGGCGCCGCATGAGCGCCGCGCCGTCGCCCCGTCACACGGGCAGCGGGCCCTACGTGGTTTGGGTCTGCCTGGTTGCGGCGTTGGGCGGGTTGCTGTTCGGCTACGACACCGCGGTCATCGCGGGCGCAATCGGGTTCTTGCAGGAGCATTTCCATCTCGACGCCGCGCAAAAGGGTTGGGCCGCCGCCTGCGCGCTTCTCGGTTGCGTGGGCGGGGTCGCGTTTGCCGGCGATTTCAGCGACCGGCTGGGGCGGAAGAAGACGCTGGTGCTGGCGGGGGTGCTGTTTCTCGTGTCGGCCGTGGGGACGGCCGTGCCCAAGACGTTCACGACGTTCGTCCTGTATCGCGTGCTGGGCGGCGTGGGCGTAGGCATCGCCTCGATGGCGTCGCCGATGTACATCGCCGAAATCTCGCCCGCGCGCATTCGCGGACGAATGGTGTCGGTGAACCAGTTTGCCATCATCAGCGGGATGCTGATCGTCTACTTCGTGAACTACTTCATCGCGCAGGGGGCCGAGCCCTCGTGGAATGCCGCCCGCGGCTGGCGTTGGATGTTCGCGTCCGAAATCGTGCCGGCGACGCTCTTTCTCGCGCTGCTGTTGTTCGTTCCGGAAAGCCCGCGGTGGCTTGCCGAAAACGGGCGGACCGATCAGGCGCGGCGGGTCCTGGCGCGGGTGGTCGGCCCGGGGGCCGTCGATGCCGAACTCGGCTCGATCGAGGCGGCGGCGCGGGAGAAGTCGGCCTCGCTGGCGCACTTGCTGAAGCCGGGGCTTCGGCGGATGCTCGGGATCGGCATCGCGCTGGCCGTGCTGCAGCAGGTG
>DAOOQY010000288.1:0-5904 GCA_035389025.1 Verrucomicrobiota bacterium | reverse complement strand
CATGGGAGCGCCTCTCCGGTTGGCTGTGCGTCACGTTGCATCTGAGGCGCTTCGTCAGGTCCGCGCCGATCGCACCATGATCCGTTTTCGCCTGCCCGAGGGCGCTTGCGCGGTGGCGATGGACGACGTCCTCGAGCGCGGTCCGGTCTACCTGCCGCATGCGGGTTTGTTTGTCAGCCGGTTCCCGGCGGCGCCCAGCCTTGACGAGTACAAGCGCCAGATTGCAGACAAACGGACTGTCCTCGAGCGGGTGCGGGCGATGCCGGATCAGACCCGCGAGCGGGCGATGACGGTGACACACTGCGATCCGCGACTCGATGCGGGGCGGATGATGCTTTCGCTGGCATGTGACAACGCCAAGTTTGTGACCGAGGCGAACGGGACGGTTTTCTTTTTCGAGAACTTCGACAGCGACGAGAAGGGGCATCGTGCCAAGTACACCCTGACGCCGGTTTTGGGGAATCGTCGCGTGCTGGGTCAATCCCAGGCGTGGGGCTTGCTGGGACGAAACAAGGCGGCGCATGCCGATCCGGCCGCGGCTCTGGCCTTGCGGATCAATGAGACGGACTTTGCCAGGGGTCTTGGGCATCACGCCTCGGGCGACCTCGTGATCGATGTCAGCGAAGGCTTTGCCCGGTTCGAGGCCGATGTCGGTCTGCAATGGCAGGGTGGCAACGCCCCGGGCACCGTGGTTTTTCAGGTGTTGGTCGACGGCGAGAAGCGGTTCGACAGTGGCGTGATGCGGGAGAGGGATGATCCCAAGCGGGTCAATGTTCCGTTGGCCGGAGCCCGAGTGCTCACGCTGCGATTGACCGATGCAAACGACGGCATCGGGTTCGACGCGGGCAACTGGTGCGATGCGCGCCTGATCCGCGCAGACGCCGCTGAGCCGGTCCATCTCACCGAGTTGTTCACATCGAGTCCGCAGTTCAAGCGGCATCTCGAAGGCGGATGGCTTCCCGCCCCCGTGACGGTTGTGAACATCGACGGCGTCGAGTATCGCCAGCGGACATACGTCGCGCCGCTCGAGTCAGAGAACCTCCCGACGGCTCCGCGCTGGCTCAATGCCAAACCGTGCGGTGTTCTGGAACTGACCATGACGAACCACAACCCCGAGCCGGCGGATGCAAGCGCGTCGTTTGTGCTTGCGATGGGTCCCGGCGGTGGCGGGCCGCCGGTCTGCGAAACGACGGGCCAGCGGACACACATCGTCGCCGATGGCAGGCTCGTGGGGGTGTTTGACAGCACCGGGTTTCCGTCCGGCACGGGCCGGTCGGACAACGGCCATGTCTCGATCAGCGGTCCGTTGCCGGCCAACGGCAGCGCCCGCTGCTATTTCTACCTGCCGGCTTGGGAGGCGACACCTGAAGAGCAGGCCCAGCTTGGTGGTGGCGAGGAGTTATTCGGCCGCTTCAAGGGTTACTGGGAGGCGATCATGGCCCCGGCCATGCAGATCGAATTGCCCGACGCCTGGCTGGCCGACGTCATCCGCGCCAACCAGGTCCATGTGCTCTTGGCCGCCCGCAACGAGCAGCAGGGCAGACAGGTCGAGCCGTGGATTGCGTCGGATCGCTACCTGGTGGCGATCGACAGCGAAGGCAACTCTCCCATCCGCGGCATGCAGTACTGGGGCCACTTCGATTATGCGCAACGGGCCTTCGAGTACTCGTTCAGCCACTATAAACCCGAGGGGTTCATGACCATGGGCTATACCGTCATGGGGAGCGGTTGGCATCTTTGGGCGCTGGGCGAGTACATGCGCCTGGCCAGAGACGACGCCTGGTTCCGGGCCGTGGCCGACAAGCCGGCTGGGATGTGCCGCTGGGTCACGGCTCAGCTTGCCAAGACGCGCAGGCTCAAGCCCGATGGGCGACCGGTGCCGGAGTTTGGCTTGATGCCGCCCGGTGTCCAGGCGGACTGGAATGCGTATGCCTATTACTTCTACGCAAACAGCTACTTCCATGCTGGTCTCGGAGCGATGGGCCACGCCCTCGGGTTGATCGGGCATCCTGACGCCGATGCCGTCCTGGCCGCCGCCGCGCAATTGGGCAAGGATGTGCGGCGGGCGTTCGGGCAGGCGCAGGCTCTGGCGCCTGTCGTGCCGCTGCAGAATGGCACCTGGGTGCCGTATTACCCAGCCTCGGTTTACACACCCGGACCGATGGCCGATTTCTACCTCGGGCAGGATGGCAACCGCAGTTGGGCCTACGACGTCGATTTGGGGCCGCATCACATGGTCCCGTTGGGTACCATGCCGCCCGATGCGCCCGAGGTCGACTGGATCATGGACCACATGGAGGACGTGCAATTCCTCGAAAGCGGCTGGGGCGGGTATCCGGCCGATCGCAACCGTGCCGACTGGTTCGACATGGGCGGCTTTGCCAAGGTCCAGCCGTACTATGCGCGCAACGCCGAAATCTGCGCGTTGCGCGACGACGTCAAGCCGTTTGTGCGCAGCTATTTCAACACGTTGGCATCGCTCATCGACGGGACCTGCCTGTCGATCTACGAGCATTTCTCGAATTGGTGCTACAACAAGACGCACGAGACGGGTTACTTCCTCCACCAATCGCGGACAATGCTCCTGACCGAGCGGGGCGATGAACTCTGGCTGGCGCCGCTGGTGACCGACAACTGGCTCGAGGACGGGATGAAAATCCGCGTCGCGAACGCCCCGACCTTCTTCGGGCCGGTCAGTTACCAGATCGTCTCGTCAGTCGGTCGCGGGCATATCGATGCCGTGATCGATCCGCCGAGGCGGTCCGCGCCGAAAGCCATCGTGCTGCGGTTGCGTCATCCGGAAGGCCGTCCGATCACATCCGTGCAACTCGATGCCGGGGTCCAGGCAACCTTCGACAACACACTCCAGGTTGTCCGCATGGCCCCGTGCGCTGGCCCCATCCGAGTGAGAGTCGAGTACTGACACTTCATCTTCGATCCGAAACAACCGGC
Organism: Verrucomicrobiota bacterium; assembly: GCA_035389025.1. Classification (GTDB taxonomy): domain Bacteria; phylum Verrucomicrobiota; class Verrucomicrobiia; order Limisphaerales; family J093; genus MWFF01. The sequence continues at coordinate 2,952 of DAOOQY010000288.1, read as the reverse complement.
GCTGCGGCGGGGAAACGTGGGACGTTCACCCTCGGAGACGATGAATAGGTAGCTCAACAATCGGATGCGCAAGGCTTCCTGCACAGCCGCGTGTTTTCCGGCCTCCGGCTTCCGGTTGCGGACTTGCTGGGCTGCGACTCGGCCAAGGTGCTGGCGGCATTGGCCGAACCGCAAGGCTGACCCGCCCGCGTCCGGGGCGTGTTGCAGTTCTCTATCTCTCGAATCTGGCGCGGTTTTGCTTGGCCAGGAGCCTGTCGGACTGTCGAAGTCCGACACGCTGGCAGCGCGCATGAGCGCACCTTTCGATGACATCGGCTCCGCGTTCTTCAGAAGTTGGTGAGAAATGCGCGCTAGCGTGCGGGGATTGGCGCCCAGCACCGATCGTAGAAGGCGGTCGTTCGGCCCTGTGTGGCGGCGATCTGCGCGGCGGCCTGTGTGTCGCCCGAGGCGTGCTGGATCATGAGACGGCCCTCCTCGAAGCAGAGTTCGTCGTGTTGGGGAAACACCTCGCGCAGCAGGAAGTGCGTGTACCGCACCAGGCGGAAGGGTCCGTAGGATCGCTGGATGTCGCCACCCGGACACTCGACGGCCACGGAACGCAGGTCGCGGATTGCGCCAATGAGATCGGGCAAATCGAGTGACGGCGCGAAGCAGACCGTGAAGAAGCGTCCGAAGGCATCACTGTGTTCGAGGCCGTGTGTGTCGCTGATGCCGCACACGGCGACCCGCCGGCCTTTGGCGCGTTCCTCGGTGTAGCGGGCGACCTGGAGCGCGTTGATGTCGTTTGCCACCATGGACTCCCGGCTGTCGCCGCTGATCAGTTCAAGCGCATCGAAGATACCGGTTGCGAAGATATGATCCAGCAGGGCTTCGTCGACGTTGTTGCGATTGCCGGTCACCCAATAGGGATGGCAGAACATCGCCAGACCGTTGCGCTCGCGGATGCGGTCCACCACCCATTTGCAGGCGGCGTACTGGAACCGGTTCACCCCCGCCGGGGTCGCCGGCAGCGATTCCATCAGCGCCGCCACCTCCTTGCGGTAGGCGGCATCGTCGCTCCGGTACAAGTCAGTGATGCCGGCATCGGCGCCGAAGCTGACGATGTGGACGGGGTTGTCGGGCGAATGGACCTCTTCGCCCGGATAGATGCGCAAGTCGGCGGCCACGCCGGAGAAGGCCTCTTTGGCCTTGATGGACGCGGCGTAGTTGCGGTGGTCTGTCAATGCCATGAAGTGGAAGCCAGCACGCCGGCATGCGCCCGCGACGTAGGCCGGCGACTCCACTCCGTCCGAGTAGTGACTGTGCATGTGGAAATCGCCCTTGTACGGACGCAGCCCGTACAGGTCGTCTTCGAGGGAGTAGACGCGGAAATGCCCGACGGTGCGTTTCCTGCCGCTGCAAGTCGACTCGAGCACGAGGGCGTGTTCCTGTTCGCCCTCGAAGAAGGCCGTGAAGCGGAGGCGTCCGTTTTCGGGGACGACCGCGATCTTCCTGCCGGGAGCCCAGCCGCCGTGTTGCGGAAGGGAGAGCATGGGCGCATACGTGAACTCGTAGGTGCAGCCTTGCTGGAACTGGACATGCTCGTGGAGGGGAACGATCTCGACCGTCGATTCCCGGTTCGCCGGCACGATGCGCGGGCGCACGTCGAAGAATCTGTTTTCCTCCCGCACCTGCGCTCCGCTGGGCAGTTTCGGACAGAGCAGCGCGGAAGCCGCCATCGCGAGTGGAGCGGCCAGGGCCGTTGCCGCAAGAAGAGTCAGGGATTTTCGCATCGTCATTTTCATTTCGGTTCACGCGCCCGGATGAGGGCAGCAGTTTGCATTTTGGGATTTGTCCGCTTCACGGTGGTCACAGACTCATGAAGCACTCTGGGTAGGAGCCAGGCCCAGCCATTGCCCGGTCTCGGCGCTTCGCACGGCGGCGTCCATCACCGCCTGGACGCGCGCGCCGTCGAAGAAATCGGGGACGCACGGGCGTTGCTGGCGGATGGCATCGACGAACTCCCAGGCCTGGTCATAGCGGAACGTGACCAGGGGATCGCCAACTCGAGGGTCGCGCGGGCTGCCAGGCCAGCGCCAGTAATCCTCCGGGACGGGAATCGTCTCGAGTCCCGGGCCGCCCGCCCGTCCGGTCTCGAGTTGATTCCAGCGGCCGGTGATGAAGACGAAGCTGCGTTCGCTCCCGTTGATCTCGACCGAGTCGAGGCTGCGCCAGCTCTCGTTGCGTCCGGTGGCCAGTTTGCTGCTCTCGAGCACGCCGGTCGCGCCGCACTCGAACTCGGCCAGCAGAGCCACCCAATCGTCCAGGTCGCTGGGCGCGTCACCGCGGACGGGATGGATGCGTTTGAGCTGGGCGACGAGCCGGCGCATCGGGCCGATCAGGAGATGGGCGAAATCGATGCGGTGACTGAGCATGTCGCCCAGTTCGCCCGTGCCCGCCAGGGCGCGGACCTGGCGCCAACCCAGATTGCGCGTGCCCCAATCCTGAAGGCGGCAGGAGCGGTAGTGATAGGGCTGGCCGAGATCGCCGCGCTTGACGAGGTCATGCAGGTAGCGCATGGCGGGCACGAACCTGTAGGTAAATGCCGTCATGTGGCGCACGCCCGCCCGCTCGGCGGCTTCGGCCATGGCGAAGGCGTCGGCGGCGTTCAGGGCGAGTGGCTTCTCGCAAAGGACATGTTTGCCATGTGCGACGGCGGCCAGGGCGATTCGAGGATGGGTGTGGTTGGGCGTCGCAATGATGACGGCATCGACATCGTCGCGTCCGACCACTTCCTCGAACCGGGTGCTCAGGACGGCGACTCCTGTTTGTCCTCGAGCCCGTTCGAGCACGGCGGGGTTCGCATCGCACAGAGCCGTCACACGCGTGTCGGGGCACAGGGCGAGCCCGGGCAGGTGGTTTTGGAGCGTGATGCCGCCGCAGCCGACGATTGCAACGCGAAGAGGTTTGGTC
>DAOOQY010000287.1:0-5913 GCA_035389025.1 Verrucomicrobiota bacterium | reverse complement strand
AAAAGTGGTGGTACGCTGGTCGCGAATCGCGCCGGCCTGCGGTGTCTAAAAGAGAAAATCGAAGCAGCGTTGGAATCTGGCAGCGCTCATTGCGAAGAGATCACTTGTGATTGGCAGGAAATTCGATGCGAAGAGGAGTTCCCGTGGGCAAAAGAAAGACCGAAAAGACCGATCAGATATTTCATCGGGCTGATCGCTGTGGCCATGGTTGTGGGTACGCTGATGTTGATCTTTGGCCTGGGCATTCGTGAACTCATTTTCTTGTGGCGATGAAAGGAGCCGAACCCAGAAGGTTGTGTTTCGCTTGCCGAAACACGACCCTTGTTGAACAAGCCCGGGTGTGGCGGACGATGATAGAGACGGTGGGGAGAGGGTCTCTATGCGAAAAGTGTTTGGGCTGGGATCAGCGCTACAGGCTCAGGCAAGGGTAGTGTGCGCGCCGGAGGGTGGTCAGAGTGTACGGAATGGACCGGTTTCATGGTAAAGGGAAACGGGGAAATCGATAGGGCGGGACAGTTTTTCGATCGATTGAACAAATGGGTGCGTGTTCGAATGCGCCGCGGGCGGAATATAGCACGCAGGAGTATGAATATACCCGGCCAGAACTTAGTCTTGAGAAAGGACTCATGGAGGGGCGCGCGGTAGGGTGGAGGTGATGACCAGAGTAAAGGCACCGCAATGAGGGCAGCAGCGCTGCCAAGGTGTCGAGGCAGGCAGTGGGAGGCGTGGACGGACAGTGAGGAGCGACTGCACGAGGGTCTCGACGATCAGGCGGCGGCGTCTGGCCGAGGGGTGCATCCAGCCGAAGTACCGGATGCGGTGCAGGCCCGCAGGCAGGGCGTGCTGAAGGAATCGGCCGATAAAGGTGTTGCGGGCGAGCGTGCAGATGCGGGGTTGTTGGGTGTCGGAATCAATATACTGAAAACTGACCCGGCCGGAACCGTCGTCCGGGTCAAGCACCTCACGGTCACCTCCGAATGCGGTTCGAAACACATAACGGGCGAGATACTTCAGAGCGGACTCACCGGAACCGGCCGGCTGGCAGTGCACAACCCAGGGGTTGCGCCACACCGACGAGGCGATCGCGGCATGGACTTCCGGGTGGGTCGCACGCAGGCGCTCCTGCATGCGGGAGCAAAACCGTGTGGAGAGTACCTCGACGGGCAGGAGAAAATGGGGCCGGCGGGTGCGGCGCCACGCACGGTGATCGGGTCGCAGTCCGCCTCCAGGAATAATGTAATGGAGGTGGGGATGCATCCCGAGCGTCCGGTTCCAGGAATGATAAACCCCGAAGAACCCCAGTTCCGCGCCGAGGTGGCGGGGATGGGCGGCGATCTCCTGGAGTGTGGCGGCACTTTCGTCGAACAAGGCATCGAGGAACCCTTCGGGTTGGTCCCGGGCGAGCAATCGCAGCGCTTCGGGGACCGTGAAGGTCACCAGGAAGTACGGCACCGGCAGCAAACGGCTGAGCTGGTGCTCGAGCCAGGCGTGGGTGTCGGCACCCCCGCAGCGTGGACACAGACGGTGGTTGCAGCTGTGGAAACGAAAGACTTCCCCGCCGCAATCGGAGCACGCGCAGCGGTGCCCGCCCATCGCCGGGGTGCGACATCGCAGCATTGCGATGAGGGCCCGGCGTTGGGCGGGTGGCAGGCGGCCACCATGGCGGGCGAGATAGTCGGGGCCGTGGCGAGTGAGCAACTCAGCCAGGGTGGGCACTACGCTCCGAGCAGGGGCTTGACCAAGGCGTTGATCGTGGCGAAGGCCTTGTCCTCACTTACCGCGGTCAGGTGGGTGTAGATGACGGTTGTATCCAGGGAAGTATGTCCAAGATAGGAACCAATTTGCCGCAGACTGACACCGTCCTCGAGCAGGTGCGTGGCGTAGGAGTGACGCAACGTATGAACGTGAACCTCCTCCGGCAGACCGGCGGCGGCCCGGGCGACGCGCACGCACAATTGCACGGAGCCCTCGGACATGGTCTGATCGTTGCGGCCGGCATTGGCCGGGCCGCTGGGAAACCGGCGATGCTCACGCCAGCCCCGGCCCACTCCGGGGAACAGCAAGCGGGGATGACGATGTTGCAGCCACCATTGTTGCAGCATCCGACGCAGGCCCTCGGGCAGAGGAACAAACCGGTCTTTGAGTCCCTTGCCTCCGCGAATATGAATCCGGCGCTGCCCCTTGGGGATGTCGCGAACTTCCAGGGCGAGCGCCTCGCCCAGCCGCAAACCGCAGCCATAGATCAGCGTCAGGACAACCTTGAAGCGGTCCTCCCGCACCGCACCGATCAATCGGGCGACCTGCTCGCGGGTCAGGACCGCCGGCAAGGTCTTGGCCGAGGGAGATCGCACCAGATCCCACAGCTTCCACGGCCGTTCGCACACGAACTGGAAAAAGAACCGCAGCGAGGCAGTCGCGCTGCGCATCGACGAAGGCGAATAGTCCCGCTTGTCGCGCAGATACAGCAAGTACCCGCGCGCCTCCGCTTCGTCGGCCGTCGCTGGATCACGCTTTAGGTGCTGCGCGAACTTGATGATATAAGACAGATACGCTTCCTGGGAACGCTCAGCCAGACTGCGCAGCTTCAGCGCCTCCTGGAGACGTGCGATCGATGAATACGATGGGACCACAATCTTTGGTTTTGGCATAGCCCCGCCAGCCTTGCCCACCCCCGCCCGCCCCCTCCATACTCGATCCACGATCATGCCTCTCCGTCGCTCCTCCCTACAACCCCGCGCGCACAACGCCGCGCCAGCGGCTTAGTTCAACCAGACACCAGAGCCAACGGCCCCGAGCGGCCGTGGCTCATCTTGAACGTTCGGGAGTCAGGGGTATGCAAAGGTCTCCTAAACGATTGAATTGATTGTAGTTAAGTAAGCATGGCAAAGTTGAATCGCAAATGTCGCTGAAAAGAAGAAGGTGGGCGGGACGCAAAGCGCTCCGGACCAGTCCGGCAAACGCTCAACCTGCGTTCGAGCGTTTGCCGGACTGGTCCGGAGCGTACAGACTCTGCCGATTTGCTCAAGCAGCAAAACTGCATCTACCGTTAACCGATGTTCTCTAACCACTTCCGACATCAAAAGTTGGCGCCAGCGACACAGTTGCACTTGTCGAACCCAGAAGGTTGTGTTTCGCTTGCCGAAACACGACCCTTGTTGAACAAGCCCGGGTGTGGCGGACGATGATAGAGACGGTGGGGAGAGGGTCTCTATGCGAAAAGTGTTTGGGCTGGGATCAGCGCTACAGGCTCAGGCAAGGGTAGTGTGCGCGCCGGAGGGTGGTCAGAGTGTACGGAATGGACCGGTTTCATGGTAAAGGGAAACGGGGAAATCGATAGGGCGGGACAGTTTTTCGATCGATTGAACAAATGGGTGCGTGTTCGAATGCGCCGCGGGCGGAATATAGCACGCAGGAGTATGAATATACCCGGCCAGAACTTAGTCTTGAGAAAGGACTCATGGAGGGGCGCGCGGTAGGGTGGAGGTGATGACCAGAGTAAAGGCACCGCAATGAGGGCAGCAGCGCTGCCAAGGTGTCGAGGCAGGCAGTGGGAGGCGTGGACGGACAGTGAGGAGCGACTGCACGAGGGTCTCGACGATCAGGCGGCGGCGTCTGGCCGAGGGGTGCATCCAGCCGAAGTACCGGATGCGGTGCAGGCCCGCAGGCAGGGCGTGCTGAAGGAATCGGCCGATAAAGGTGTTGCGGGCGAGCGTGCAGATGCGGGGTTGTTGGGTGTCGGAATCAATATACTGAAAACTGACCCGGCCGGAACCGTCGTCCGGGTCAAGCACCTCACGGTCACCTCCGAATGCGGTTCGAAACACATAACGGGCGAGATACTTCAGAGCGGACTCACCGGAACCGGCCGGCTGGCAGTGCACAACCCAGGGGTTGCGCCACACCGACGAGGCGATCGCGGCATGGACTTCCGGGTGGGTCGCACGCAGGCGCTCCTGCATGCGGGAGCAAAACCGTGTGGAGAGTACCTCGACGGGCAGGAGAAAATGGGGCCGGCGGGTGCGGCGCCACGCACGGTGATCGGGTCGCAGTCCGCCTCCAGGAATAATGTAATGGAGGTGGGGATGCATCCCGAGCGTCCGGTTCCAGGAATGATAAACCCCGAAGAACCCCAGTTCCGCGCCGAGGTGGCGGGGATGGGCGGCGATCTCCTGGAGTGTGGCGGCACTTTCGTCGAACAAGGCATCGAGGAACCCTTCGGGTTGGTCCCGGGCGAGCAATCGCAGCGCTTCGGGGACCGTGAAGGTCACCAGGAAGTACGGCACCGGCAGCAAACGGCTGAGCTGGTGCTCGAGCCAGGCGTGGGTGTCGGCACCCCCGCAGCGTGGACACAGACGGTGGTTGCAGCTGTGGAAACGAAAGACTTCCCCGCCGCAATCGGAGCACGCGCAGCGGTGCCCGCCCATCGCCGGGGTGCGACATCGCAGCATTGCGATGAGGGCCCGGCGTTGGGCGGGTGGCAGGCGGCCACCATGGCGGGCGAGATAGTCGGGGCCGTGGCGAGTGAGCAACTCAGCCAGGGTGGGCACTACGCTCCGAGCAGGGGCTTGACCAAGGCGTTGATCGTGGCGAAGGCCTTGTCCTCACTTACCGCGGTCAGGTGGGTGTAGATGACGGTTGTATCCAGGGAAGTATGTCCAAGATAGGAACCAATTTGCCGCAGACTGACACCGTCCTCGAGCAGGTGCGTGGCGTAGGAGTGACGCAACGTATGAACGTGAACCTCCTCCGGCAGACCGGCGGCGGCCCGGGCGACGCGCACGCACAATTGCACGGAGCCCTCGGACATGGTCTGATCGTTGCGGCCGGCATTGGCCGGGCCGCTGGGAAACCGGCGATGCTCACGCCAGCCCCGGCCCACTCCGGGGAACAGCAAGCGGGGATGACGATGTTGCAGCCACCATTGTTGCAGCATCCGACGCAGGCCCTCGGGCAGAGGAACAAACCGGTCTTTGAGTCCCTTGCCTCCGCGAATATGAATCCGGCGCTGCCCCTTGGGGATGTCGCGAACTTCCAGGGCGAGCGCCTCGCCCAGCCGCAAACCGCAGCCATAGATCAGCGTCAGGACAACCTTGAAGCGGTCCTCCCGCACCGCACCGATCAATCGGGCGACCTGCTCGCGGGTCAGGACCGCCGGCAAGGTCTTGGCCGAGGGAGATCGCACCAGATCCCACAGCTTCCACGGCCGTTCGCACACGAACTGGAAAAAGAACCGCAGCGAGGCAGTCGCGCTGCGCATCGACGAAGGCGAATAGTCCCGCTTGTCGCGCAGATACAGCAAGTACCCGCGCGCCTCCGCTTCGTCGGCCGTCGCTGGATCACGCTTTAGGTGCTGCGCGAACTTGATGATATAAGACAGATACGCTTCCTGGGAACGCTCAGCCAGACTGCGCAGCTTCAGCGCCTCCTGGAGACGTGCGATCGATGAATACGATGGGACCACAATCTTTGGTTTTGGCATAGCCCCGCCAGCCTTGCCCACCCCCGCCCGCCCCCTCCATACTCGATCCACGATCATGCCTCTCCGTCGCTCCTCCCTACAACCCCGCGCGCACAACGCCGCGCCAGCGGCTTAGTTCAACCAACTCGTCCAGCCAACGTCGCTTCGCGCCGTGGCTGACGAGAGGCGTTAGCCCTATAGTCCATGCGTCTCGTACCCATTCTAACACTAGGGCTATTGCTACTCGGCTCAGCAAAATGCCAAGAAGAAGAATACGAACCGCAATATTATACGCCTGCGGAATGGGCTGTGTGGATAGGCAGAATTCGTGGCTTCGATGAAATTCGCATGACACTAGCTGTGAAGTATATTGAATATCCGACGAAATGGTCCAAGGAAGGCATCAAGTACGAGGAGCGCCCAGTTTTCGACTCATTGTTACATGAAGCGAAGGA